>JABDQY010000074.1 GCA_013042025.1 Bacteroidia bacterium | reverse complement strand
TGAAAATTGCACTTCTTCATCATATCGAACTGTTAAGGTTGCTGGTACTGGAAGTATTCATAATACACCATTAAAAGACTTCACAATGTGGCCTAACCCTTCCACTGGAGTTATCATGATTGACAATCAAAACTCTTTCGCTCAGGTAGCTATTCGAAATCATCTGGGACAAGAAGTGTATAAGGGGAATGTAATAAGAGGGCTAAACCAAATTGACCTGTCTTCAGCAAATATGTCAACCGGTATTTTTATCGTAACGCTAACGTTTGAAGATGCCACAATGCACCAGCAGTTAGTGTATCGATAAAAGTTTAAAAAATATCCAATAAAAAAGCCCTTCAAATTTTGAAGGGCTTTTTATATATAATGAATTTCTTATTCGTCTGCTAAACGCTCAACTTCAAAGTATCCTTTTGAAACGTCATATGTATTCGTTCCTTTTTTAACTTTACCAGAGAATGTACCTTTAATTACATCTCCTACAGCGTTGTATTCAGTTACTTCAACAGTAAACAATCCAGCATCTGAAGAAAACTCTTCTCTCTTAATATCGCCTACTGTACCAGTACCGCAAGAAAACATAACAGATCCACCACCTTGGTTGGTAAATGTTCCAATCATATTTCCAGGGAATTCAAAATCAAAATCGGCATCGCCGTTTTTACCATCATTTCCTGAAACATATATATACGTTCTATCTGCAGCTGTGTTATAAACACCATATGTTTTAGCTTTTTCAATTGTTAAATCGTATTGGTCAAAACCAATTTTAAATCCATTTACAATAGGATCTTCACCACCGCCACCAGTTGTGTCAGTAGTATCAACTGGAGTTGGAGCTACTGGTGAATCTGAACATGCAGTATTCGTAATACCAAAAGAAGCGGCAACAACCATTAAAAGTACAAAGCTTAAATTTTTCATCTATTTTTATTTATTTGATTACAATTATACAACCGATTTAGAAATTTCAAATTAATGTAGAATCATCTTGCAGTAAAAAATCATTTTACAACTCAGTTCCTGAGGATATAATTTTTGTTCCTTCAGAACTAAGCAATTTTCCATCACTAGCTCCAATATAAGTTCTAACTGTACCATTGAATTCTACATACGATGCCTCAGGAAGGCACAGAACTGTTTCTTCTGGATTTACATACAGATACTCCTTTAAACGCTGATCTCTTGATTCACCACCGTGATTCGGAATAGTTTTTTCTGTGTAGTGAGGATTAATCTGTAAGTCAATCAAATTCAATGCATTAAACGATTGTGGTTGTGTTATCGGCATATCGTTTGTAGTGCATATTGAAGGACAAAATACGTTTGATCCTGCACTCCATCCTACGTATGGCGTTCCTGATTTCACCTTCTTTTGAATAGCCTCAATCAAACCTTTCTCTTGCATTTGGTTAACCAAGTGAAATGTATTCCCTCCACCAACAAATATGGCTGATGCTTGATTAATTGCCTCTATTGGATTATCAAATGAGGCAATGTTTTTTACAGCTATGTTAAAATCTTGGAGAGCGTTGTTTACGTTCTCTGTGTATTCATCGAATGAAAATGAGGCCGCAGCATAAGGTATGAAAATAATATTCTCTGTATGCTCTTCAACAAAACTTGAAATTTTAGCCTTACACCACTCCATATAGCTTTCTCCACTATTGGATGAGTTGCTTAGCAACAAATACTTCATTAAGGTGCTGTTGGTGTTGCTATATCAACCAACTCAACATCAAACATTAATGCACTGTTTGGAGTAATACCACTTCTTGGATCAGGATCAACACCATAAGCTAAATCTGGAGAAATCCATACTTGCCATTTGCTTCCTTTAGCCATTGCTTTTAATGCTTTGGTCCATCCAGGAATTACATTATTTACACCAAATGTTCTTGGCTCACCACCAGCAGTGGTGTCAAATACTTTACCGTCTTTGAATCTTCCTTCATAAAGAACTGTAACCTGATCACCGTCTGCAGGTTTCGGTCCATTCCCTTCTGTAATAACCTTATAAAGCAGTCCTGGCTCAAGTTCAACCACTCCTTCTTGTAATTTCACATCGCTTAACCAAGCCATTGCTTCCTCCTTTTGTGGAGCAAACTCTTTTTCCATTTCTTCTTGCTTTTTAGCAGCAAAATCTTGGAAGTACGTTCTTAAGAACATTCCTCTAGTCATTTCATCTAGGTATACAGAATCCTCAGTAAGACTTGTTTTAACTGCATTGGCAAATAGCTGATAATTAATATCTTCTGGGCCCATACTTCTCAACCAAGACCCGTATTCAATTCCTAGCATATAACTAGCTGAATCTAGTGTATTTGTTAAAACTGGTTCTGATGCACCATCAAAACTAGGAGCTTCGTTACACGCTGAAAACGTCAACGCAATTAATGTTAAATAAAAAAGGTTTTTCATTTTGTATATTTATGTTTCTAATGTTAATCCTAGGTATAATTCTTTTCTTCTTTCTTCAATACTTGAGTCTTCAATGTAAGTATCAAATTCAGTTCGTTTATCTACCAAACCATTTGGTCCAATTTCAATAATTCGATTTGCTATTGTTTGCACAAATTTGTGGTCATGCGATGTAAATATTGCAGTTCCCTTATAGTCTTTTAAGCTATTGTTAAATGCAATAATTGATTCAAGATCTAAGTGATTCAACGGTTCATCTAATAACAACATGTTGGGATTTGCAAGCATAAGACGTGAAATCATACAACGTACTTTTTCTCCTCCACTCAACACGTTGCACTGTTTCAATGCTTCATCACCACTAAACAACATCTTACCTAAAAACCCACGAATGAATGTTTCATCCTTTTCTTCAGAATACTGACGAAGCCAATCCACCAAACTCAAGTCTGATTTAAAATACTTTTCATTATCGTTAGGAAGATATGCTTGGTTGATTGTTACACCCCACTCAATTGAACCACTATCTGGCTCAATATCACCATTTAACACTTCATAAAATTTTGAAGTGATGATGCCATGTTGAGAGTATAAAAACACCTTATCTCCTTTGGTTAAATTGAATGAAATATCTCTAAAATATGGTTCTAATGTCAACTGAGACACGTTAAGTACTTGATCTCCTGCTTCACGTTCCTGTACAAATATGATAGCCGGGTATTTTCTACTAGATGGTTTAATCTCCTCTAGATTTAGGTTTTCAAGCATTTTCTTACGCGATGTAGCCTGCTTCGATTTTTTAACGTTTGCACTGAATCGAGCAATAAACTCTTGCAGTTCCTTTTTACGTTCTTCAGCTTTCTTGTTTTGATTTTGTTGTTGACGAAGAGCCAATTGTGAGCTCTCGTACCAGAACGCATAGTTACCACCAAACAAGCTTATTTTGCTGAAATCAATATCTACAATTTGAGTACATACCGCATCCAAGAAGTGTCTATCGTGAGAAACCACAATTACTAAGTTTGGAAAATTTAGGATAAAGTTCTCTAACCAGTTAACAGTTTCGATGTCCAAATCATTTGTAGGCTCATCCATTACGAGAATATCTGGATTACCAAATAAGGTTTGGGCTAACAACACTCTTACTTTTTCGGTGTTGCTTAAATCCTTCATTAACATGTGATGCTTCGAAGTTGGTATTCCTAATCCGCTTAGCACCTCTCCTGCTTCACTTTCAGCCATCCACCCATTCATCTCAGCAAATTTCTCTTCCAGTTCAGAAGCTTTTATTCCGTCTTCTTCATTAAAATCAGGCTTAAGATAAAGCTCATCCTTTTCTTGCATAATGGTGTACATCTCTTTGTGACCCATCATAACTGTATGAATAACAGGGTGTTCGTCATACTCAAAGTGATCCTGCTTAAGGACAGCCATTCTTTTACCCGGCTCAACAGACACATGACCCGTAGTGGACTCAATTTCGCCGGTTAAGATCTTAAGAAATGTAGATTTACCGGCACCATTTGCACCGATAATTCCATAGCAATTGTTTGTTGTAAATTTTAGGTTTACTTCATCAAACAAAACTCGTTTTCCAAATCGTAAAGATAAATCGCTTACTGTAATCATTATTCTAAAAGGGCTGCAATATTACTAGTTTATATTGGTAAAACGTAGTTAGTTGGCTATTATTGAACATAAAAAGAACCTAACCTAAAACGAACTCCTAAATCATATGAACGGTACTGCAACCTTAATTCTCGGATTAGCCTTAATCTTCACCATGTGGGGAATGGGCTTAACTTTAGTTATTGACGATTTCAAACGTGTTTTTGAGAAGCCGAAAGCTATATTTCTAGGTCTTATAAACCAACTTATCTTTCTCCCATTAATTGCATTTGGACTGCTAAAACTATTGCCTACCAACCCAGAAGTAGCAGTTGGTATTATGATTCTTGCAGCGTGCCCAGGAGGTCCTACTTCTAATCTCTTATCACTTCTTGCGAAAGCAGATACGGCATTGTCTGTTAGCTTAACCGCAGTTACTAGTGTTATTACTGTATTCAGTATTCCAATTATCGTAAATATTGGCTTAGAAAACTTTGCCGGAGATGGGAAAGACATTCAATTGGATACTGTAAAAACCATTGGTACTATGATTATTGTAGTTATTATACCAATGATAGCTGGAATGGTTATTAAAAATAGGGTTCCAGATTTTGCAGCAAAAATGGAGAAGCCAGTTCGCGTGATATCTGTAATTCTATTAGCACTTATTATCGTGGGAATAGTTATAAAGGAAAGAGCTCATATTCTAGATTACTTTGCTCAGGCTGGTATACTTGCTCTGCTTTTAAACTCAATCACTATGCTCTTTGGCTTTGGTACATCCAGACTTCTAAAACTGAGCGGCAAGCAAGCAGTAACAATTTCATTGGAATCAGGTATTCAAAACGGAACAATGGCATTAATGATAGCAGGAACTTTACTGGCAAATGTTTCATATGGGATTGCACCCGCTGTTTATAGTCTCATTATGTACTTCACTGGAGGATTCTTGGTGAATTTATTCCTCAAAAATAAAATCTAATTATAGGATAGAAATATGTTATCTTTGTACCATTAATAAGAGATTATCTCACTGGCTTTCTTATATTTAACCATGTAACTCGCTTTTGTTTGAGGCTCTAAAACATTTTTTAATTTATATACACAATGAACATTTTTGTAGCAAGTTTGCCTTTTAACGCAGACGATGACGATTTAAGACAATTATTTGAACCTTATGGTGAAGTAACTTCGTCTAAAGTAATTTTTGACCGAGAAAGAAACAGATCTAAAGGATTTGGTTTCGTAGAGATGAGTGATGAAGCTGCAGGTCAAACTGCTATTGCTGAACTTAATGATTCTTCTTATGAAGGAAGAACACTAGTAGTTAAAGTTGCTGAAGCACGACCAGAAAGAAGAGAAAGAAGATATTAAAATATATTTTTCAAATTATTCTAAAAAAGGGTATCTCGCATGGCGGGATACCCTTTTTACTTTGCAAGCTTAAAGCAACTTTTATTCTACAGTTTTCATCTTTCTAGTATTATTCTTAACTTTAACTTTTCTATGAAATCAATCTATCTAGCCTTCATTTGCTTTCTTACTCTTAATCTTCAAGCTCAACTGAGCGGCACATTCACCATTGATCAAAACTCATCAGCGAGTAGTACAAACTTTATTAGTTTTAACCAAGCGGTCGATGCTTTAGAAGCAAATGGTTTAAACGGAAATGTAACAATTCAGGTAACTTCAAATTCAGGTCCATATTCAGAGCAAGTTACTCTTCCAAACATTGGAGGTTCAAATTCTTATCAATTGACTATAGATGGAAATGGTGAGGAGTTAAATTTCAATCAAACTACTGCAAAAGGGCAACATGTTTTTTGCTTCGATAGTGCACAAAATGTAATCTTAAGGAATCTTACAATTCGAAGCCTTTCATATACAAACACCCCTATAGGTATAGAAATTAGATATGGTTCTCAAGATATTCAAATTGAAAACAATACGATTCAAAGTGCTACTACTTCAGATCGTGATCAACATTTTTCTATAGGAATAAGTCTAGCAGATAGTGTTTACATACCCGTAGATGAGAGTCCAATCTATAACGACCCTGCTTATATAACGCCAAAGCCAACTAGGTCTAAAAACATTATCATTAAGAAGAATACAATTAAAAATTCCATGTTCGGAATATTGGCTTATTACGATACTTCCTTTGCAATCTCTAACATGATTGAAGAAAATAAAATTGAAGATTTCGTATATTTTGGAATAGCGGACTTTGGAAGCAATGACGTTATACAAAACAATGAAATTACCAGACCCAACATGGGTCATACCATAGTAGGATATCATATTGTAGGAATATTTGCTGTCGGTGGTTACGACGGCAGCGTTATTAAAGTTCACGACAACTATATTCATGATTTTACAGGAGAAGCAGGTAGTTTTGGTCTATGGGGAAGGTCGGCTATTCGCTCTTATTCTAACTATAGAAATCACTTTATAGCTTTTAGTTTCATTCATGATAAATCCGGTAAAATTTCAATCGATAATAATATTATTGATCTAAAAGAATCTACTTATTCCACTGTAATTGATGTCTTTAGCAATGATGATGTTTCAATATCAAATAATCATATAACATTTGAAACGAACAAGAATGGAAGTGACCCCATTGAAGCTATAACAAGCGGGTCTTTAAACGGGAAGCAAGTAATCTACAACAACTATATTAAATTGAATTACAAAGGCAACTCAATTGGACTAACCTACCCCCTTACCGCTATTGAGATATCTGCTTCAAATGATAGTTGCAGAATCGTTAACAACATAATCTCATACGATGTTCCAAACATTGCTTATGAACGAGTTTCAAAAAGATATCCTAATCATCCAACTCCCTATATCGGTAATTTAGCAACCCAGGCCATTAGTTGCTTTGGAAGCAATACTGCCACCTTCGATATTCTATACAATACCATCCACTTTGAGAGCTGCAATACAGACACGTTAATTCCTGTAGCTCTTTGTCTTCGAAAAGGTAATTATTCAATAATAAACAATATCATTTCCATGGACAATTTAGGTAGAATGGGACGCGTAATAAAGAGTATTGATAGTAGTAATTGGACAGCTTCACATAATGCAATTTATTATAAAGACAGTCTTGCTTTCAACGAAGATAGTGTTGGTATGAATAGCTATAACCTAACCAGTTTCAATACGCGTAGTGGTGGACAAAACCTTTTGGGATATCCTCAATTTGTAGATCCTGGAAATGGAGATTTTAGACCTGCAAGTCTTACTGTTCTTAACAAAGGAATTCCTCTTTCATCTGTTATAGACGACTTCCATGGAAACCCACGTAATCCAACGACACCAGACATAGGTGCCATCGAATTGGTAGGTAACGACCCAGTTTCGGTTGACAAAGTGGATATTCCAAATCCAATTCTCTACCCCAATCCTACTTCAAGCTCCTTTTCAATCAACACATGGAGTGGAATTAACTCAGTTGAAGTTTACAATAACAAAGGACAATTGGTTCATTTTGGTAATTCTAGAACGGTTGAACTTCAGCAGAATCCATTAGGAATTTATTTGGTGCGAATTTCAACGGAGAATTCAACAACGATTCATAAAATTGTATTGAAATAATTAGCTGCAATTAAATTGTGGTTAACTCGTAGATGAGTAGTTGTTTTTAATTTCAATTCTTTAGAAGGTGGTAATGTACTTTTGACAGAAATCAACAATTAACCATGAAAAACTACTTTTTTAGTCTTGTTGCATTATTGATAACAACGGCAACCTCTGCTCAATTGTCTCCTGATTCCCGCGATATTCCTATGCGAGATGGCAAATATCTAGCGGCAGATTTTTATTCAAACGATAGCACCGTTCAAAAGCCAACTATTCTAATAATGACACCTTATGGAAAATTCTTTTATACCATCATTGGTTTACCCTTTGATATTGGATATGATTTCTCGAAAAGTAACTACAATTTTGTTATAGTAGATTGGCGAGGAAGATTTGCTTCTTCTGGAGCTTTTGCTATTGATAGCGACAATGGAGAAGATGGATATGACGTGGTAGAATGGATAGCAGCACAATCTTGGAGCGATGGCAAAATTGGTACCTGGGGGCCAAGTGCTCTGGGTGGAGTGCAGTTTGACCTTGCTAAGGAAAAACCTCCTCATCTTACCTGCTGCGTTCCTGAAGTTGCAGCACCTATTTACGAATATTCTCATTATCATCCCGGAGGAGTGCTGGAAACTGCAACATATCGAAC
>JABDQY010000082.1 GCA_013042025.1 Bacteroidia bacterium | reverse complement strand
CTCGAGATTGCCTCCCCTGCACCATTACAAGATTTAGCCTTGCTGTAACATTTGTTGAATTACTTCGTTTATCAATAAAATAACTTAACTTTGCAGGCATTTTCGTGAGAGCAATTCTATATACAATTCTAGCATTTTCAATCATCGGTTGTTCCAATTACCAAAAGGTAATTAAGAAAGGAACGCGTGAACAAAAGTTGGAAGCTGCTAAGAAGTATTACAATAAAAAAGACTACTTAAGGGCTCAACCATTGTTTGAAGAGCTTCTGGGTCTTTATTATGGTCAAAATGAAAGAGAAGAAATTTATTTCTACTATGCATATTCTCACTATGGTGTAGGAGAATATCTTCTTGCAGGATATCACTTCAGAAATTTCACTCAAACTTATGCTCTTAGTCCAAAACGAGAAGAGGCTGCCTATATGACTGCTGTTTGTGAATATCAAAAGTCTATGCCTTATGAACTAGATCAAACACCAACTAAATCATCAATCAACAGTTTACAAGCATTTATCAATCAATATCCAAATAGCTCTTACGTTGCAGATTGTAATACAAAAATTGATGACTTACGAGCTCGTATTTTATTGAAAGTTTACAATAGTGCTAAGCTCTATTACGATCTAGGACATTATAAAAGTGCTATTGTTTCATGCACTAATGCTTTAGACGATTATCCAGATATGATTAATCGTGAAGAATTAAGTTTTCTAATTGCAGAATCTTCTTTCCTTTATGCTAAAAACAGTATTAAGAAAATGCAAGAAGAGCGTTATCAAAATACAATGACAGCGATTGCCACGTATCATTCGGAGTTTAAAAACTCAGGAGATTACAGTAAGGAAATTGAAAAATTAAAAGAAAAAACCACCAAAGGTCTTGCTGCAGCAAGAGATATAAACACAACTATTAATAGCACACAAAAATGAATAATAGCGACATCGAAATTCCAAATTCTACAATCACAAGAGACACAAGAGAAATTAGCGAGAAGTCTGGCAACTTATACGAATCTGTAGCCATCATCTCAAAAAGAGCTAATCAAATTTCTTCTACTATGAAAGAAGAACTTGTTGCTAAGCTTGAAGAATTTGCTTCTGAGCATGATAACTTGGAAGAAATCTTTGAAAACAGAGAACAAATTGAAATCTCAAAATACTACGAGAGTTTGCCTAAGCCAACAATCATAGCTATTGAAGAATTTCTAAACGAAAAGGTGTATTTTAGAAATCCTGCAAAAGAGAATTCTAAATAATAAGAGGGTTCTTCTAGGTATTACTGGTGGAATAGCAGCCTATAAGGCGGCAATCTTAGTACGCCTATTAATTAAAGAGGGAGCCGAAGTAAAAGTTATCTGTACACCAGAAGCACTTCAATTTGTAACCCCTTTAACCTTAGCCACACTTTCAAAAAATCCGGTCTATTCTTCATTCTATATTGAAGAAACTGGAGAATGGACTAACCACGTAGATTTAGGGAAATGGGCAGATGCTTTCATCATAGCTCCCCTTACAGCAAATACTATGGCTAAAATGGCCAATGGATATTGTGATAATCTACTTCTTGCAACTTATTTATCTGCTGATTGTACTGTTTTCTTTGCTCCTGCAATGGACCTCGACATGTATACTCATCCAACTTCATCTAACAACATCTCTACTTTAACCTCATTTGGGAATATTGAACTTCCAGCAGGTACAGGAGAATTAGCAAGTGGCTTGGTTGGTAAAGGAAGAATGTGCGAGCCCGAAGAAATTCTTTCTCTCGTTAATACGCATTTTCAAAAAACCTCACATCTAGCTGGTAAAACAATTTTGGTAAATGCTGGACCTACATTTGAAAAGCTCGATCCCGTTCGATTTATAGGAAACTATAGTAGTGGAAAAATGGGTAAAAGCATTGCAAATGAACTTGCAGCTAGGGGTGCTAATGTAAAACTAGTTCTTGGCCCAGCTAATGCCGATGGTTTGAATCCATCTGTAGAATTATTCAGAATTGAAAGTGCCCAGGAAATGCATGAAACATGCAGCCGTTTATTTGTCGATTGTAATGCGGGCATTTTAAGTGCAGCAGTTGCTGATTATCGTCCTGCAACGAAAGCTGATCAAAAAATTAAAAAGAACGACACAGAATTCTCTCTTGAACTTGTAAAAACAATTGATGTTTTGAAAAGTCTAGGTGATTCAAAAAAAGACAATCAAGTATTGGTTGGGTTTGCATTGGAAACGCAAAATGAATATGATAATGCCTTGACAAAACTTAAAAAGAAAAACCTTGATTTTATCGTTCTTAACTCGATGAATGACAAAGGAGCGGGTTTTGGAAAGGACACTAATAAAATTACTGTTATTGAAAAGAATGGTAAAAGTCATAGTTTTGAAACCAAACCAAAATCAGAAGTAGCAATTGACATTGTAGACATACTAGAAACCTATTTATGAGAAAACTCATTGCACTATTTTTTTTAACCGCATCATTGGCAGTAAGTGCCCAAGACTTGTTATGCAATGTGCAAGTAAGAAGTGATAATATTCAGGCATCAAATAAGGAAATATTTGATGACTTACAGAATTCAATTTCCCAGTTTATGAATCAGCGGAAATGGATAAGCGACAAAGTACAACCTCAAGAAAAAATCAACTGCAATTTCGTAATTAACGTTACTCAATTTAACATTGATCAATTTAAAGCAGAGGTAAATATCACAAGCAGTAGACCTGTATTTGGAACTACTTACAATACACCAATGTTTAACCATTTCGACCAGGAATGGTACTTCCAATATGCACAATTTCAAAACCTAGAGTACACAGAAAACGCAAATGTGAATGCTCTTACAACCATTTTGGCTTTCTATGCAAATGTGATTATTGGTGTGGACTTTGATGGTTTCTACCAAGAAGGTGGGACGCAGTATTTTAACAAGGCATTGCAGATTAGAAATATTGCCCAAAACACACCCGGATGGAACCCAAGTGATGGAAGAGGGAACAGAAATAAATATTACATTATTGATAATCTGACTGATGAACGTTTTAAGCCAATTCGATTAGCATACTACCAATTTCATATTTCAGGTATGGATAATTTCAAAGACGGTCCTGAAGAAGCAAGAAAAGAAATCTATGCTGCTCTTGAAAGAATAAGAACTATACAACAAGTGCTTCCTAATTCCGTAATCTTCAAAATATTCTTTAACGCCAAAAGAGATGAACTGATTAATATTTTCAAAGAAGCAGAACCAGGAATTAAAAACAGAGCTATAGAATTACTGAGTTTATTGGATCCATCAAATTCATCCAATTATAGCAAGATCAAAACTTAGTATTTCTTTAGAAAGAATCTTCTTCTATCTTCAAAACTCTTTTCTTCGATCGGCAGATTTGCCTCTCCAAATAATTTCATTAGATGTTCGCTATGAGAATCCATCCGCATGGTCTTTAAATTAATCGGAATTGAATCCACCCATAAGAATGCCTTAAGATCTTTTTTCTCCTCTCCATACATCCGCATTTCAACTTTAATATTTCTTGATGAAAATGCAATTATTTGAGTTTCGATATACACTTTCTCGTTAAGTAAAGCAGGTTTGAAATATGCAATCTGATTACTGCCAACTAACCAGCTAAACCCCTGACTACCATATATATCAATATCATAATGTTCCAATATCTGATCTCCCCTTGCATTTAAGAAGTAATCGATAAATCGAGCATTGTTCAAATGCTGGAACGGGTCACAGTCTTGAAATCGAATTTTGGTATGTGATGTTAAAATGGCCATAGTTAATTGGTGAAATGCATTGTAAATGATTTTGAAATTTCATCGTTTGGAGCAACCCAAACAATTCCTTTTTTATCTTCGATTTTCTTGTTGTGATTAACTAGATCAGCCATTCCCTGCCAAGGTTCTATACACACAAATGGGGCATTTGGTTTTGCCCAAATACCAAGGTACGGGAAATCTTCAATATTAACCTTTATTGAATGCTTCGACTTGGTATGTTTTAATTCAACAGTTCCTGATTTTAGATTCTGAAAGATGAGAGCATCATTATCAAAAATCGTTTCTGTGAGTTGGATTTCGTTTCCTTTGATTATTGGAAAAGTGTTGTCATTGATATACGGACCTTCTAACTGATTTGATTGAACATATTCTTCATGCTCAAAGATTATTTTGTATTCAGAAACAGAATGAATATTAAAGGCAGGATGTCCTCCAAACGAAACAGGTATACTCTTGTCTTCGCTATTAATTACCCGAAAAGTTTGCTTTAAACTCTTTTGATCCAGTTCAAAAGTGATTAACAACGTAAATTCAAAAGGATAGTGTTCAAGTATTTCTTCATTGGGTTGAAGCACAAAAGAAGCTGAGTGTTCACTTTGATGTAAAAGTTCAAAATCATTATCACGAGCAAAACCGTGATGGCTCAGCTTATATGTTTTACCTCCATATATATACTCATGATC
>JABDQY010000069.1 GCA_013042025.1 Bacteroidia bacterium | reverse complement strand
TCCCAATAACTTTAGTGTCTGTGTTTTGACCAAAGCTTAGAAAAGTAAAAGAAACCAAAGCGAGAATTATACTTAATTTTTTCATTACATGCGTGTTTGCGAAGTTACAAATTATTCTACATTAATTGTGCTAAGTAAAGTAAGCGAACCATCCTGATTAATGGTAAATTGAGTTACTCCTTCTAAGGATACTGCAATTAAAATATCACCTGTTACAATTAAATCAAAACATGACTTTATGTAGGTTTTAGAAAGACTTGTGATTAGAATTGGATTAGATGGCGATGCAATATTGAAAGTTATAATGTTAGAATTATCACAAACAAATAAGAAGTTATTCCACAGCCCAAGACCTTTAGGGTTGTCCATGGTTATGCTCTTAGTCCTTTGAGGATTACTTATATTACTAATGTTAATTACATCCAATCTATTTACTCCTCTATTGCAAGATGTACCTGTGCTCAATGTAGAATAAGCATAATCCCCCCTTGCAATTACTGGGTCGCAACTAACGATGTGTGTGTACCTTGATGTAAAGCTTGGAAGATTAGGGTTCGAAATATTATAAATTTCAACACCATTTCGTGTGCCTAGAAATAAATAATCATTCATAGAGAATATAGTTTCAACTTCTGCCCAAATACTCGACTTGTTTTTCAAAACTGGATGTTTGGGGTCTTCTAATGAGTAAGTGAATAGTGCGTCGGTAGTAACTACGTATAAGTGGTTGTTTACGATGGTAAATCGTGCTAATGATCCTCCTTGTCCGCTGCCAGATCCATTGACCGCAGTTGAGTCTCTAGGACTTACAGATTCTCCTGAACAACCGATAATAAATGCAATAAAAAACAGTGTGAAAATGCGTTGAGTTATACTTCTGGTTTTCATAAGTTTATCTATTAATATAACATTGAGGTTTAGGCATTGTTACTTTCTCCCATGCTAGAATGTATCCTTTGCTTGGATCGGGACATTCATAATAAATCTTATTTGATTCATTGAGTAAATCCAATACATGTGCAGGTGGTTCTACTTGAGACAGGTCATTCAAGTAGCTATTATTATAATCGGTAACAACAATATTGTTTAAATCTGAAATGTCGATGGTAGCCAGCCCATTGCCTAAATCGGCATACATGTAAATTCCTTTTATTGCAACGTCAACATTTCCAGGAATTGAAATAAACTTGAGTGGTTTTGGATCAGATTTGTTAGTGTTATCATAAATATGAACCCCAGCTCCAGCTTCGTTAATTAAAAGCAAATCGACTTTGATGTATATTTTGCCGACATTTTTTAAGGGTTGAGGGTCTTTTGATTGTATGAGGTCTTTGATGTCATCCAAGGTGCCATAAATAGGTCTTAATCCAGTTACATTTTCTGGTGTTTCTACTTCAGAACAACTGCTGATAAGAAAAAGAGCTAAGAAAGAAATAAGTGATTTTGGTTTCATATTTGATGGAATATAAATGGTCAATGCTCGAGATTACGAATAAAAAACTGATTTTTGCAGCGGTTTATCTAAACATAAGTAAAATTGACACTAATTTGAGATAAAGGTAAGAAATGGAAGACAAAGAAAAAGAGGTTTTAAAAGTTTTAGAACTGGATGTAACTAACTTCAAGAAGGAATTGAAGGAAGTTGTTGATACGATAGTTAACGAAGGGTTTTCGAAGTTTCCAATGCTAATTGCTCATAAAGAGGATATTGCACTTGCACAAAAAGTCTTGGATAAGGAGTTATTTAATTCAAGCTTTAGTTTTTCTGCCAGCACACTTGAAGAGTTAGTAAGTAAAGGTGTCATTTTAAAGGAAAAAGAAGAAGCATTTAAAGAGCAAATTGAAACCAATAAGGATAAGAATTGTGTCTTGTTGATTCATCCTGAAGTAATGAAATTTATCTTCACTTCACTTAAATAATTATGTTGGAACAACTTCAACCTAAAGTGGCCATTGTAATTTTAAATTACAATACCCGATCGCTTTTGGAACGCTTTCTTCCAAGTGTACTCGCTACACAATATGCAAACAAGGAAATATGGGTCGTTGATAATGCTTCGAACGACGATTCTCTTCAGTTTGTATTAGAGAATTATAAAGAGATAAAATTGCTAAAGACTGATGAAAATCTTGGATATGCAGGTGGATATAATTGGGCATTAAAACAAATAGAGGCAGATTATTATGTCCTTTTAAATTCGGATATACGAGTTACTTCAAATTGGATTAATCCTTTGATGGATTTAGCTTTAAGAGATCCAGGTATTGCTGCAATTCAACCCAAAATATTAGATGCAAAAAGCACAGAAATGTTTGAGTATGCCGGAGCATCTGGCGGATTTTTGGATAAATGGGGGTACGCATTTTGTAG
>JABDQY010000067.1 GCA_013042025.1 Bacteroidia bacterium | reverse complement strand
ACCACTGGTTTCAATCCAGCTTCTAGTGCTTTTTGTAAAACGAAACGCGTTTGTGGCATTGGTCCTTCAAATGCATCTACAAGAAGAAGAACACCATCGGCCATATTCATTACACGTTCAACTTCTCCACCAAAGTCACTGTGACCTGGAGTGTCAATGATATTGATTTTAGTTCCTTTGTATTGAACAGAAACGTTTTTAGAGAGAATGGTAATTCCTCTTTCACGTTCAAGATCATTGTTGTCCATCACCAATTCACCTGGAGTCTCGTGGTCTTTGAAAAACTGACAAGCGAGTAAAATTTTATCTACTAGTGTGGTTTTACCGTGGTCAACGTGTGCTATAATAGCAACATTTCTAATGTCTTGCATGATGCGTATTTAAAATGGGTGCAAAGGTAAGTTAATAAACCCGACAAAACTAAGCATATGTTTCTCGGGTCTAGGAATAAAAAAAGCCCCTCGATACATCGAGAGGCTTTCTATTTCTTTCACGAACAGTTAGTACGTGTTAATTTTAATTCGTTTGGTTAATTCTTCAACGTCTGATTTGAACTTTTTGTCTGTGTCAATCAAATCGTTAACAGTTTGACAAGCATGTATTACTGTAGAGTGATCTCTTCCACCAAAGTACATGCCTATGTTTTTAAGAGATGCTTGAGTAAGTTGCTTCGCAAAGAACATTGAAATTTGTCTTGCTTGTACAATTTCACGTTTACGTGTTTTAGATTTCATTAAATCAACACTAACTCCGAAGTAATCAGAAACCAATTTTTGAATAAACTCAATTGAAATCTCTCGAGAAGAATTCTTAACGAAGTTCTTCATCATTTTCTTGGTCATATCCAAGTCGATTTCTTTTCTATTTAGAGAAGCTTGTGCAATTAATGATATTAATGCTCCTTCTAATTCTCTAATATTTGAATCAACTTTATTCGCAACATATTCTATAACTTCAGGTGCGAATTTGATTCCATCTTGATACATTTTTTGTTCTAAGATAGAAACTCTAGTATCGAAGTCTGGGTTCTGTAAATCTGCAGAAAGTCCCCATTTAAAACGAGATAATAATCGTTCGTCAACGTCTTTCAAATCCTTTGGAGCTCTATCGCTCGTTAGAATCAGTTGTTTTTGGTTTTGGTGCAAGTAGTTAAAGATTTGGAAAAATATTTCCTGTGTCTTTTCCTTTTTAGCAAAGAACTGAACGTCATCTACAATGAGAACGTCTATCATTTGATAGAAATGTAAGAAGTCATTGTAATTACCATTCTTAGCACTATCAACATATTGGTTTATGAATCTTTCTGAAGAAACATAAAGTACTGATTTATTACTTGAAATTTCTTTGATACGATTACCAATAGCGTGTACCAAATGTGTTTTACCAAGTCCAACACCTCCAAAAATCATTAATGGGTTGAAAGCGGTTCCTCCTGGTTTGTTTGCTACTGCATATCCTGCTGAGCGAGCAAGACGATTGCATTCACCTTCAATAAAATTATCGAAAGTATATGAAGCGTTTAATTGTGAATCTACGTTAAGCTTTTTTAGTCCAGGTATAATAAATGGATTGTGAATGTTATTCGACAAATTGATGGGCATGCCCATCTCATTTTTGTTGTTGTGTGTCACATTTCTAGTTGGCATACTAACTGTGTATGGTCTAGAACTTGTTCCACCGCTATTTTCAACAATAACATTATACTCTAATTTTGAACCAGCCCCGAGTTCCTTTTCCAATGTTTTTTTAAGAAGTCCAACGTAATGTTCTTCAAGCCATTCATAAAAAAACTGACTGGGCACTTGAATTGTCAATACTTTTTCTTCTAATTTTAATGGTTTGATTGGAGTAAACCATGTTTTAAAACTTTGTGGATTTACATTGTCTTTTATAGTCTGAAGACACTTTTTCCACACAGTTTCATGTTGTTCGCTCATATAAGTTTTTGGTTTTATTAAGTTAATAAGTATAAATGTTACTAGGTTAGTTACTCCTTTATAACGTGGTGCAAGTTGAGGTAAAAAAAGTTCTTAAAAAAATAAAATTACCCTTGATTTTATAGAATTTTTGTGTAGGTATAGCCCTTTATTGATGCGGTATTCGGGCTACTAGCCTCATAATCAATACGTCCCAAGTTTATACCTGCCCAACCAGTTTGATTAATAAAAATTTCTTTCCCATTTTGGTTCAAAATTTTATGTGGAGAACTTAAAAATGTATGTGTATGACCACCGAGTATTAAATCTATGTTTTCACTTTTACTAGCTAAAACTTTATCACTCACTTTGTTAGATTGATATTCAAATCCAAGATGTGATAAACAAATTATCAAGTTACATCCTTCATTTTTTAAAATCTTTGCAGTTTCATTTGCTTTTACAATAGGATCTTGATACTTAATATCTCCAAAAAGTTTTTTTGGAACAATTCCTTCAAGTTCAATTCCGATTCCAAATACACCAATTTTATACTTCCCTTTTCGAATTATTTCATAAGGAGAAATCTTTCCTTCAAGCTCAGTATTTGCAAAATCGTAGTTGGCGTTTACAAATTTAAAACTTGCATGAGGTAGTTGTTTTACCAACCCATCTATACCCGCATCAAAATCATGATTTCCAAGTGTAGCAAAATCATATCCCATTTTACTCATTAGCTTAAATTCCAACTCTCCACCAAAGTAATTAAAATATGGTGTTCCTTGGAAAATATCTCCGCTATCCAATAAGAGGACGTTTTTATACTGCTTTCTGATATCTTTAATTAAAGCAGCCCTTTTAGCGGCACCTCCAAGTCCGGGATATTTGCGATGGTCTTTCGCAAATGGTTCAATATGACTATGCCAATCGTTTGTATGCAAAATAACAAGACGTTCTTTGTCCTTTCCAAAAAGATCTAATGGAGCTAAGGATGCACCTGCTGCTAATATTCCTGCTTTATATATAAACTCTTTTCGATTCAAAATGTACGTTGGTTAAAATCTAAAGGAAGTGGATTGAAGTTTTTTACATAGGTAATTAAACCATCTCGTATTTTAATTCCTGTATCAATTCGCTCTGTGGTTTCTGTAAACATACTGTAGTTATCTCCTCCATTAGCCAAATAGTCATTTGTAGCAACATAAAAGAAGTCGCGATTGATAAGTTGTACAGAATTCTTTATTTCAATTAGCTCGTAAGAAAAAGGCTCACCACCTTTTTTTGATGCCTGTTGTAGTATTTGATAGAACTGCCGCTTTGATATTTTAACGATAGTAATTTCGTTTTCAAATGGCATTAGACGAAAGATATCACCTACAGTAATATCTCCAGAATCTATAGTGCCTCGTATTCCGCCGTAGTTTAGAAAGCAAAAATCTACTTTGTTTCCAGTATTGAGTGCTACATTATAAATAGCATCTGCCATAAAGTTACCCAAAGCACTGCTAGGTCTTTTCTTTTCAAGAAACGCTGGTGAATATCCTATTACCACATCCATTTTGTCTTGTAAAACATTTTTGAATGGTGCGATTAGTTTTTTAATTCTTCTATTTGATGATAACGTAGAGTCTATCTTAATGTTAGGAATCGGATTGGTGTAAACCGATTGATGTGGTTTACAACTACCTAAGAGTATAAGGATTAATACTATGTTAAAAAACGATTTCAATTTCTTTCTTAAGCAATTGTATGGCTTTTTGCGTTGGTATGTCTCTCTCAGCCATTAGACGAGTCAATATTTTTTTTCCAAGTCCTGGTCCTGTTTCATTTTCATCACATTCTTTATAGCAAATCTCCACGATTCCAATAATCTGTTCTTTTACGGCTTTAATTAATTGCCATGATTGATCTGATATATAGATCTGCTGTGAGATATTATGATTGTATTCATCTGAAATAGTTTGAATTAAAGCAACTCGCAATTGTGATGCTGTTTGTCCCGACTTTGATAACCGCAGTACAAGATTATCCGGACTAATGCGATCTAAAAACAATGTAAGTCTTTCGTATGCCTGAAGCTTCATCGGTGTAATGGTTTTGCTGTGTTCTTTTTTTAAATCCAATAATCGAGTTCTGCGTTGATCTTCGTAGAACTTTGTAATTAAAAAATAAGTTACCCCAAAAACAATAGCTGCAGGAATTATGAATTTGAAAAAATCAACAATTACCTCTAAAGCATTTATTTCAGTTAGAATCATATTGAGCAAACGAATTTAAGAGTTCTGTTATTTTATTGGTTAATATTTTATTAAAAATCGAAAATAATTGAAGGTTGATAGAACACCACTAGTTTGAAGTTTAAATCAACTTACTTTGAAGTAGCGTTTTGACCCTTTACCAAAATATAAAAATAGCCTTGAATTCAATTCGAGGTAATCTCACTCGAACAGTTATTACCTGTCTTATTATTTCTGTTGGTATAATGGCATTGGTTGGCATACTTACAGCAATTGATGGTGTAGAAAGTAGCTTGGTTAAAAATTTTAGCTTTATGGGGGCCAATTCGTTTAATATTCAGAATAGGTCTTCTGGTTTTAATCTGAATAGGGATAGCAAACGTGTTTCGTACGAGAACATAACCTTCAAACAAGCTCAAGAATTCAAGGATCGATTCATATACGATGCAGTAGTTTCGGTTAATTCCAACAACAGTTGGAACGCAATTGCAAAGTATCAATCAGAGAAAACCAATCCAAATTCAAATATTATTGGTGGAGACGAGGGGTATATGGAAGTTGCAGGTTACGAGTTAGCCGAAGGTAGAAATATTACGGCAACAGATGTGGAGCGTAATGTGGCGGTAACCGTTATTGGTCAAGAGATAAAAACCACCTTGTTTGGTTCGAGTAATTGTATTAATAAGCATATTCGTATAGGAGGGGTGAAGCTAAGGGTAGTAGGGCTTTTTGCTGGAAAGGGCGGAGCATTTGATTTTGGTGGAGATCGTATAATTATGATGCCAGTTACTCTTGCACGAGCTAAATTTCCTAGAGATAACATAAGTTATAACCTTGGAGTTTCCGTTGATGAAATAACTGAATTGGATGCGGTTGCTGGATATTCAGAAAACCTATTTCGGCAAGTACGCCGTCAAAAGATTAAGGACGAATCCAACTTTCAAATAATAAAGTCGGACAGTATTTCTCAATCGCTCATGGAAAACCTGAACATTATTCTATTGGGTGCAATATTTATTGCTGCAATAACATTAATGGGTGCTGCAATTGCTTTAATGAATATTATGCTGGTTTCAGTAACTGAGCGTACCAAAGAAATTGGGACACGAAAAGCAATAGGTGCTAAAAGCACAACTGTTTTGAGTCAGTTTATTATAGAAGCTATAACCATTTGTCAGATAGGTGGTTTGGGAGGAGTTGTTTTAGGTTTGGTGATAGGAAACATTACTTCCAACTATATAGGAGGAAGCTTTATTGTTCCTTGGGATTGGATGTTGCTGGCAGTAGTAGTTTGTACAGCAGTTGGATTAGGAGCCGGATTTTGGCCGGCATTCAAAGCATCTCGAATAAACCCGATTGAAGCACTTCGTCACGAATAAAAAAATGGGCAAAAAAAATCTCGACTCTTTCGAGCCGAGATTCTAGAATACTTTATAGTAAATTACTCTTGAATAACATCAATATCAATTTGCACAGAAACTTCTTTGTGTAAATCAACAGTTGCTTTGTAC
>JABDQY010000064.1 GCA_013042025.1 Bacteroidia bacterium | reverse complement strand
CGATAGGTAGGACCAATTCCTCTAAGAGTACTTCCAATCTTTTTATCACCTTTTGACCATTCACTTGCCGCATCAAGAATTTTGTGGGTTGGCATAATGATATGGGCTTTGTAAGAGATTCTTAAATTCTCTTTAACGTTTGCTCCAGCAGCTACAGTTCTATCAATTTCTGCCATAAATAAGACAGGGTCGATAACCACACCGTTCCCAATAATATTTACACATCCATCATGGAAAATTCCAGATGGAATTGTATTCAGGACGTGCTTCATACCGTTGAACTCAAGGCTATGACCCGCATTGGGTCCACCTTGGAATCGAGCTACAACATCGTATTTTGGAGTGAGATAATCTGCTATTTTTCCCTTTCCTTCGTCTCCCCATTGAAGACCTAGTAATACATCTACCATTTAATTCTTATCAATAATTTTTACTTGATTGTCACAGTTTTTACAAAGTCCCATATCGTCAACCAAAGGGTCACCATAGAGATTTAATGAATGTCGAGTTACCTCAAAGTTTAACAGCTCTGCCATTTTTGAGGTAATTTGTTGAATACGTGGATCACAAAATTCCATTACTTTTCCGCAGGTATTGCAAATCATATGATCATGTTGTCTATAACCATATGCTTGCTCAAATTGAGCCATGTTTTGGCCAAATTGGTGCTTAATTACTAATCCACATTCTTGAAGTAAATCAAGAGTGTTGTAAACAGTGGCTCTACTCACATGATAATTTCTATTCTTCATTTGAACATAAAGTGTATCTACATCAAAATGAGTTTTGTTGCTATAGATTTCATCTAAAATCGCATAACGTTCTGGCGTTTTACGTTGCCCTTTCTTTTCGAGATAGGCAGTGAACAAGCTTTTAACTTCTTCTTTGATAGTACTTAACTCCTCCATTGGTTTTATTTAATAATAGGGTCTAATCTAATGAAACCCTATTTACATTTATATACTCATCGATACTCTTTAATTCGCTCATTAACTGATCTAAGTGCTCTGTATCAGCAACTTGAAGTGTTAATTTGCCAACAAACGTTCCATCTAAGGATTCAAAACTGATTGATTTCATGTTTACTTTCAACTGTTTGGAAACAATGTCAGTAACTTTACTTACCAAGCCTAAAGAATCAATACCCCTAATCTCCAAAGCGGCTTCAAAAGATTCAAACGAAGGACTGTCAGTTGCCCACTTCGCTTTAATAATTCTATACCCGTATTTTGACATCAAGTTGAGTGCATTTTTGCATTTTGTCTGATGTATTTTTATTTCACCTCCTACCGTAATAAAGCCAACTACTTTGTCACCTGGAATAGGGTTACAGCATTTGGCAAATGAGTATTCTAATTCAACATTTGCATCTCCAAGAATAAGCTCGTCTGATGTCGCTTTTTTAACCTTGGTTGTTTCTTTTTCAGTTCCTGCTTTATGAACATGCCTAGAATCAATAAGGATTTCTGATAATTTTATTTTTTCCTTATCAATTGTACCGACACCAATTTGATACGTCAATTCTAGTTCATCTTCTGCTTTGAAATAAACGATTAGTTTATTCATGTTTTCCACTGAATTTTCGTATCCCGCGTTTTTTAGTTTACGCTCCAAAGATTCCTTACCTAATGATGCAATAACTCGCTTCTCGTCTTTTAGGCTTTGCTTGATTTTGGTTCGAGCTTTGGTTGTCTTTACAAATGCAAGCCAATCCTTGTTTGGTTTTTGTTTGGCACTGGTTAAGATTTCTATTTGATCACCATTTTTTATCTCATAGCTGAGTGGAACAAGTTTTCCGTTGACCTTTGCTCCTAAACATTTAGCACCAATTTCAGTATGTATATCAAATGCAAAGTCCAGTGAAGTTGAGCCTTTTGGAAGCTTTCTGAGCATTCCTTTAGGTGTAAATGCAAATACTTCATCTGCATAGAGGTTCATTTTAAATTCGTCTAGAAATTCCAAAGCATTGCTTTCTTGAATTTCCAGTACTTCACGAATTTGATGAAGCCATTTATCTAAGCTGTTCGCACCATTGGCTGATTGTTTATATTTCCAATGAGCGGCATATCCTTTCTCGGCAATCTCATCCATGCGTTTCGTTCTAATTTGAACTTCTACCCATTGCCCTTTTGGTCCCATTACTGTTGCATGCAAACTCTCGTAACCATTACTTTTAGGTATTGATATCCAATCACGCAGTCTTTCCGGATTTGGTTTATAAATACTGGTTACTATGGAATAGACATTCCAACAATCCATTTTCTCCTCTTCATAGTCACTGTCCATTATTACCCGAATTGCAAAGAGGTCATAAACATCTTCAAATTCAAGTTTTTTCTTTACCATCTTATTGTAGATGCTATGAATTGATTTGGGTCTTCCTTTTATTTCATATTCAACACCAAGCTCATCTAATTCTAGTTTAATTGGTTTAATAAACGAGCGTATGTACCTATTTCTTTGCTCTTTAGTGGCATTAAGCTTTTGTTTAAGCTCTTGGTATAAAAAAGGTTGAGTGTATTTAAGGGATAAATCTTCTAATTCAGTTTTAATAGCATACAGGCCTAATCGATGGGCTAGGGGAGCGTAAATAAAGCTTGTTTCAGAAGCTATCTTTAGTTGTCCCTTGTCACTCATATGCTCTAGAGTTCTCATGTTATGCAACCGATCACATAGCTTTATAAGAATAACCCGTACGTCATCTGCCATGGTTAGAAGCATTTTTCTAAAATTCTCGGCTTGAGGTGAACTGGTGTCGAATACCCCAGAAATTTTAGTTAATCCATCGATAATATTAGCAACCTTTTTTCCGAAATCTTTTTCAATATCCGCAAGAGTAATGTCGGTATCTTCTACTACGTCATGGAGCAAAGCACAAACAATAGAAGTCGTCCCAAGTCCGATTTCTTCGGCTGCAATTCTAGCAACAGCTAAAGGATGAAAAATATAAGGTTCGCCTGATTTACGTCTCATCTCTTTATGAGCGTCTAAGGCAGTTTCAAAAGCTTTACGAATTATTGTTACATCACCTTTTTCGCGAGACCATTTAGATACACGAAGAAGCTGTTTATAGCGACTTACAATTTCTTTGTTTTCTTCTGAATTATCTTGCATTTATTATGCTAAATTACACTACGAAATTAAACATAATACTATTCTTAAAGAATTGGTTGGTAGCCTTTTTATCGGATAAGATTTACAGTACCGTGATAGGTGTATTTTTGACCCGCCTTATTGATTAATTCAATTGAATAGGCATAGACACCATCCTGGCAATTTTTCCCTAAATAATTTCCGTCCCACGAATCTTTAATGTTGGTAGATGTGTACACCTTTTGACCCCATTTATTAAAAATTTCAATGAAGTATTCTTGAGCATGTGCACTACTTACAGTGAACTTATCATTGGTTTCAGGACCTCTATGATTTGGTGTGAATGCGTTTGGAATGAAAATTAGTATATCAGGTACAACTCTAACAAATTGAGAAGATGTATCTAAACAATGAAAGTTTGAATTTGCAACAAGCTTAATCTCAAACAAACCAGTATCAGCA
>JABDQY010000057.1 GCA_013042025.1 Bacteroidia bacterium | reverse complement strand
GTTATATACTGGTGTTTCACCTGTACAATCTACAGTTGAAGTTGGAGTTGTTGGAGTTGGGTCATCATCCTTACACGAGTAAACAAATAATAAACTAGCAGCGAGAACGATTAATAAAGTGTATTTTGATTTCATCGGTTTTTTATTTACGTGGGTAAAAATAACGAATTACACATGTTTCTGGTTATAGATTTGCACCGTGTTGCACAATAAAAAGGAATTATCACTCAAAAGTTACAATACGTTTGGTATTGATGTAAAAGCAAAATCTTTGGTTTTATTAAAGGATCCAAAGGAGCTAAGTAACATAGAAAATTTACAAGATTGCATGTTCTTAGGTGGTGGAAGCAACGTCCTTTTTACAAATGATTTGTCTAAAACAGTAATTGTAAATCAAACAAAAGGCATCGACACATTGCACCAAGACAATGACTATATTGAATTGGAAATTGCTTCAGGTGAGGAATGGCATAGTCTTGTTCTTCATTGTGTGAATCTAGGATACGGAGGAATAGAAAACATGAGCTTAATACCAGGAAGTGTTGGAGCCGCCCCCATGCAAAACATCGGAGCATATGGTGCTGAGATCCGGAATGTACTCACCTTTGTAAAAGCAATTCATTTAGATACGCTTGAAGAACATAAATTCACAAACGAAGAATGCCAATTTGGATATAGAGAGAGTATATTTAAAAAAGAAGCGAAAGGAAAATACTTTATAAAAAGCATTGGTTTGAAGTTAAGTAAACGTAATTACCAGGTTAATACTTCTTATGGAGACATTACTGCGATTTTGGAAAAGAAAAATATTGAACACCCTTCAATTAAAGATGTGAGTGATGCCGTTATTGAGATTCGCCAAAGTAAACTTCCAGATCCTAAAGAATTGGGAAATGCTGGCAGCTTCTTTAAGAACCCAGTTATCTTGAAAACTCATTTTGATACCCTTAAAGCAAAGTTCCCAGAAAT
This sequence comes from Bacteroidia bacterium, assembly GCA_013042025.1. Classification (GTDB taxonomy): domain Bacteria; phylum Bacteroidota; class Bacteroidia; order NS11-12g; family UBA9320; genus UBA9320. The sequence goes on along the minus strand of JABDQY010000057.1, from coordinate 1,052 downwards.
CAAAAGCTATCCAATTGACGATGACCATGTTAAAGTTCCTGCAGGATGGTTAATTGAAAGTTTGGGTTGGAAAGGGAAACGTATTGGAAATACGGGAAGCCATAAGAAACAAGCTTTAGTATTAGTTAACTATGGAAATGTGCAAGGAGGTGAAGTTAAGAAACTGAGTGAAGATATAAAACAAAGTGTTTGGGATACCTATCACATTAAATTAGAGACCGAAGTTAATATCATCTAAGATTTAATAAATGCGGATTTGAAACTCCAAATAACAATATGATAATCGATAAAATAGAAAACGCTTACCTGTATTCAGGATTAAGCAAGAGGTTGACACAAGGTTTCAATTACCTTAAAAACACGGATCTCTTAAATTCCCCATTGGGAACGTTCGAAATAGATGGAAAGGATGTTTTTGCCATCGTTCAAGAGTATAAAACTAAGCCACAAGAAGAATGTATTATTGAAGCACATTACAAGTACATCGACATCCAGTTTATTATCCAAGGGCAAGAATCTATTGGTGTTACTCACTTAACTAACCAAACACCCTATGAAGTAAACAAAGAAAATGATTATGCTTTTTATAAAACAAAAACCGCTTTAGTTCCACTTAGTGCTGGAATGTTTGCCGTCTTTTACCCATCCGACATCCATCAACCATGTATAGCTGTTGGTTCTCCAGAAAAGGTGAAAAAGGTTGTAGTGAAGGTTAGGTTGGATTAATCATCGTAACAAGCAAAGGTGAAATAGAGATGTACTTCGTTAATTTGAAGACTGAGTAAAATTTCAGTTTCCAAAGGACATAACATCGCTCATTTTTTAAAAGACCATCTGATAGATCTAACACTAAATTTAGGTCATGTTGTAATTCATATTGAACCTAATGAATAACTTTGACATATATTAAAGATGGATAAACCAAAGAAATATACGAGTCAAACTATTTCTCTTAAACCTGATTACGAAGGTGAAGTAATTGCAACCCTCATTTCTTCTGATTTAAACATTGGCAACAGGAAGAGTGTCTTATATCTTCATGGATATACGGA
>JABDQY010000055.1 GCA_013042025.1 Bacteroidia bacterium | reverse complement strand
TCCGTATTCTCCATATGCAAACTTAGTAGTCGAAATCGCTCACAACTTCTAGCTTCAATCATGGCAAAAGCTAAGAGATACTCCACCAGTTGCTTTTTAATATGGTCTCCTTTTCGAATATAGGTATTGAGTTTATTTACGTATTCATCTTTGCGTTGGAGACCGAGCTCAAATCCTTGTTTTTTAAGTTCTTTTAATACACGCCTAAAGTGACCCCATTCTTCTGCAACAATTGGACTAACTGCTTCCACTATTTCTGGAAATTGACTAAATCTACTGATTACACTAATTCCATGAGTTGCTGCTTTCTGTTCGCACCAGGCATGGTCTGTAAGAATAAATTCGATGCTCTTTTCAGCAATGTTTACCCATCGTGGGTCAGTTGCCATTTCAAGTCCAAGAGTAGTTTTACTTGTTAAGATATCCATCTCATACAAAGTTACATATTATGAATCTTAGAAAATCATTAAGCACGATAAAAAAATAATCAATCCTACTGCCAAAAGTATTAGTGTGTAGGGCAGAATATCTCGAGCTTTTAATCCGGTAATACTAAGTAGGGGTAGGGCCCAAAATGGTTGTAACATATTGGTTAATTGATCGCCGTATGCCATACTTAAAATTATTTTATTTAAGGGTACATTTAAGTTGGTAGCAGCTTCTAATATTATAGGACCTTGAATAGCCCACTGACCGCCACCACTTGGTACAAACACATTCACAAATCCGGCACTAAAGAAAGTAAAGATTGGCAATGTTTGCTGGGTAGATATCGACGTAAAAGCATTTGAAACAGAGTTAATAAGTCCACTGCTTTGCATTAATGCAAGAATTCCAAAATACAGTGGAAATTGAATTAATATTCCGGATGAACCTACAATGGCTTTATCTATTGCTTTTAAGAATGAATGGAAGTTCTTATGCAATAAGATTCCAAGACCGAGGAGACAAAAATTGATGTAATTTGGTGTGATAAAACCCAAAGTTGCTCCCGCAAAGTCAATTGCAATATAGATGCTGGTTACTACCAATGCTAAACCTATTAGCTTACTAATTGGTGTCCAATAATCAATTTTTTCAGCACCAACTCGTTTAGAGTATTGTTTTGATTTAATCTTAACCGACTTGATTTTTAAATATGTGGATTTTGATTTCTTTCCAATGAAATAGAAAATCGTAGGTACAAGAACAAGCAGAAGGATAAATGCCATCATATTCATTGAAGAGAATACCGTATCTGTATAATAGATGGCTTCTGGCAAAAGTGAATTGTTAGAGATGTCACGAATATGATTTGGTTCAGCAACTTTAGTCAAAGCAGAACCTGAAAGGCCTCCATGCCATACCATTAAGCCAACATATCCTGCAGCACCTATAAGCGGATAGTTTATTGGAATTTTATTCTGACTGAATTGTTCTCCTATTTTTCGAGCAAGTAAAGCTCCAAAAATTAAACCGAGACCCCAATTAAAGAATGCCACGATGATAGTGGAAGCAGTAACTAAGGCAGCGGCTTGTGCTGTGCTCCTAATTGGCTTAATTAATATCGCAATTACCCGATTGAAGAAATCACTTAATGCCAATGCATGCCCTAAGACCAACATCAACATCATTTGAAATGCAAATGCCAAGAGATTGCTATTCCATAACCCTTCTTGCCAATCAAGAACCAAATTCTCTAGTGACTTTTCTGAAAAAACAATTGACGCAATTAGTGTTATTAGCGTTAGAACAATGGCAATACTGAATGGTGATGGAAACAATTTCCGAAACCAGAGGGCATATTTTTGGGTGAAACTCATAAAAGTTGAACTAACTGTTCCAAGTAATTTTTATCTATGTTGTCAAATGCACTAAACTGATCACTATCAATATCCAGAACAGCAAATACAACATTGTTTCTAGAACATGGTACGACAATCTCTGAGTTTGATAGTGCACTGCAAGCAATGTGACCCGGGAATTGATGAACATCATCCACAATAATTGTTTTGTTCTCTTTCCATGCGGTACCGCATACTCCTTTTCCATAAGCGATTCGAGTACATGCAATTGGACCATTAAAGGGTCCAAGAACCAATTCAGATTCTACTACCCTATAAAAACCTATCCAATGATGCGGAAAATGATTGTAAATCAGTCGAGTAACATTAGCCATGTTTGCAATATCATCAACTTGCGAATCGACTAGACTTTGTGCTTCGTTTAACAGAATTTGGAATCGTTCTTCTTTGTTCAAGATTACAGTTTTATTACACCGCTAATATAATAGAAGGATAATTGTCTCGTTAACTTTGTAGAAGATACTATGCTTTATATGAAATCAGCTCATTTAAAAATATTACTATTAGTGCTCTTGCTCAACACAGCATTTCTTGTGGCACTAATGTTGTTCTTAAAATAGAAACTTCCTTAAGCTTTTCGGTTTGGTTAACTTAAGGAGATGTGCGGCCGTAGGCCGCACTTTTGTCCTATTTATTCTTCAAGAAGTTTAGTTCATATTTCAAAAATCTACCGTTTTAATCTCATTGTTCCTTTTGAAAATAGATAGCGAGTGATGTCTTATTGGTGAAAATGTGATATTTGAATTCTTCAAATGAGTTTAAACTTTAAGTGGCAAGACACATTATTGTATGTTATTCTAATACTAATTGGGTGTGTTATTATCGCACTTCCAACCTTTCCAAGCATGGATGGTGCAGCTCACTTATACAATGCGGATGTTGTCAAAGATCTATTGCTTTTTGCAGATTCAAGCCCATATGCTGGTCATTATTCATTAAATTCTATTCTTGTCCCAAACTGGTTTGATCATTTAAGTCTTGGTATTTTGCTGGTCTTATTTAAGCCTCTGTTAGCTCAGAAGATTTTCATTCTTTTGAGCATAGTAACCTTCTTACTTATATACAATCGAGTAGGTCGGACAAATGAAAATAGCATATTGTCACTTGCCATATTACCAATGGTTTTCTCTTTCTTCTTCTTTACTGGTTTGTATAATCAGCATTGGTCCTACATCGTATTAATAGCATACCTTCTATTTCTTAGTAACTATGAATTTCAAATTTCTGAAAGCAGAAAATTCTATTTCACAGTTTTTGTGTTTTCTATCTTTTTTTGGATCACGAGCATATTGGGTTTTGCTATATTTCTGCTTATTACTGGCTTTATATCAGTATTAAAGGTGAATAGTAAAGGGTACATGCATTTTACCCTAAAATGGAAACAAATAGGAATTCTGACTGCTATCGTTTTGCCAACTCTTATTCTCACTTTTACATTTGTGCTTTCAACACCGATGTCTAATGCTGAGCCAAATCTTAGCTTATGGAACAGACTCATTGGTGTATTTCATCTTGATTTTATAAAGTTATATAACATGGGAGGGGAGTCCTATTTTCTTGCTGGTATTGGAATTATATTCACCCTAATTTTAGCACTTTTAACAATTCGTTTATTATCGACCAATAATTATGTTCCTCTAATTATAATGTCCGTTCTATTTTTAGCTGCCGTATTTGTTCCAAACCAAGCTGGAGCTGGAATGCTTTCCACCAGATTAGCAATGTACTTTTGGGTGGTGGTATCCGTGTTTGCAAAACACTATTTAAAGGCTCAGAAGCTACTTTATATTGCCTCAGGATTGGTGTTTGTCTGTTTCTTTTTTATCAATAACAAGAAGTATAACACACACATTAATAGGTTAGGTGACTTGGGTAAAGAGATATATCTGCTAGGAGAAAACATTGGGCCTTCTGAAATGGTGTTGAGCTTAAATGAAACAGATGATTATTACATAGGTCACATGCTAGATTATGCTTGCTTGAAGAACCAAAGTATTAACGTTTCCAATTATGAAGCTAATTATCCTTGGTTCCCAGTTCAATGGAATAATGAAAATCTTAAAAGTAAAGAGATAGACATGCTTTGGAAAGAAGGGAAGAAACACGAAATTATGGATCTTGATCTGGACTGGATTCTAGTTTATGGTGATTTATCTGCTGAATCTAATAATCTGTTGGACAGAAAATTTGATATACATGTATCACAAAATCAGTTGCGATTATTTAAGCTTAGAGGTTCTGATTAATCAGTAAATAGGTTTTGGAAGCTTTCTATTGAAGCATCATTCCAATTTTTGATGGTCATTGAAGAGCCTTTCATGCCTTTGTCTTCACCATAGTAAACGCTTTTCATCCCTGCCTTCTTTGCTGCGGTTAATCCAGCTTGTGAATCTTCAATAACTAAGCATTCCGAAGGATCTGTTTGAAGCTTTTCCGCAACCAACAAAAAGATATCCGGTGCTGGTTTTGAATTTTCTGTCATACCCCCATCTACAATAGCATGAAAGTCTAAAACCAAATCCAATTTATCAATAATTCGAATTGCATTTTTGCTTGACGAACCAATACCAACTTTTATTCCAGCTTGCTTAATTGCTTTATTGAAACTTAAGAATCCTTCAAATATTTCTTCAGGATTCATCTTATCTATGAACTGCAGATACATTTGATTTTTCGTTTGCAGTAAATTTTGTTTTTCTGCTTCTGATATTCGTGAACCACTCCACTTAATGATACGTTCTAGTGATTCTTTTCGTCCTACTCCTTTAAGTTTTTGATTTTGCTTAACAGTTAAATTATACTCCAACTGGTCTGCTACCCATTTCCACGATTCGTAATGGTATTTTGCGGTGTCTGTAATTACACCGTCCAAATCATAAATACACGCTTTAAGACTCATTAAATTCTTTTTTTATTAAAGTGATACTTAGCCAATGACACTATAGGTCGTTGTGGTACTTTTCCGAGGGTAAATCTATGACTTCTTACTACTTCTTGCAACTCTTCTTTAAAATAATGTGAATTTGAGCCCAAAAAATGCTACTGAACCTCTCTAAAATTATAAAATGACAGAATTTTTAGTTACAAAATGAGGAAAACCTAGGCAGAAAGAGACACATCTTCTAGAAATACCTCTGTACATAACCATTAAAAGTTCATCTCTGCTACAAACTGATTTTACTGTATGTAAACATAAATCTGTCGTTCTTCTTAAGCCAAATTTAAGGTCGAGGAGGCTCACAAGGATTGCATGCAACATGTATTGTTCTAGTTATTGCTTTTGTATTCTTCTCAATAGTGAAAGATGTTAGAACAATATCGCCCCATTCAATAAGACAATTGGGGTCTATCATTGGTGTTTCTATTGGAGTATGCTTATAGAATGAATCAATATTAGTTATCTTTTTTGATTTGAAGATGTAATAAGTACCTGAACTTAAACCAGCGATTTTTGATGTACCATTAAGAAATGCTAATTCTACACCGTCATCACCTCTATCTGCTTCTTTGTGCAAGAAAACGTTTCCAGTGTAAGGTTTTGGTTTTTGTAAACTATTAATAATTTCTTCAGAAGGAGCTGCACCTTCACAATACTCGCTTGTATAATTAAGTTTCACTTTAATCTCTCTATTTGCAAGTTTATTAGAACAAGCAAAAAGAACTAAACTAAGAATACCTAAAAGGAATATTTTTTTCATGGTGCAAAGTTAATTGATAGTTTTACTTAAGGATATAAGCTTTAATACAAAGTTTGTTTCAAAGTATTCTAATTGTCTTCTTTTTTAAGTACAATGTAACCCCAAGAACCAAGCATTCCTTCATTCGAAAGATTGTCAAGAAGAACTTGTGTATAGCCATTTGCAATTCCAACATCGTGTCCTAATACTCTCCACTCATTTTTAGACAAGTTTATAACTGTTTTGTATTCATTATTAGAACCTCTGTTTATTATGAGCAGATCTTTATTCTCTTTTTCATTATCAAAAGATATTGAGCTGTTCGTAGCAAAAGCAGGTTCTTCCTTTAGCTTATTTAACTCTTTATAAAATTCGAAGTACTCGTTAGCTTTCGGAGCATTCCAGTTAATGGAGTCTTTAGCAAAGAAACTAAGTCTATGATTTAATCCTGCTTCTTGCCCATTATATATCAGTGGCATTCCTCTCAGTGTATAACTTAAGAGTGCCATCGCTTTCCATGATTCGCCAAGCCTTTCTTCTATAGTGCCATTCCAACTGTTTTCGTCGTGATTTGTAATCATGTTCATTGGGAAAGCCTTAGTGCCAATGATGCTATCTTTCGTTTTCATTACCCGTTCTACTTCGTTTGTAGCTACTTCTCCTTTGTATAGCTTGTTAAATACATGATGCATTTCCCATCCGTAATAGGCATCAAAGGCAGAGTCAAATTGATCTGGTTTGTGTGCCTCACTTTCTGCAAGCATAAATATAGGTTTCACCTTGTTTAAGCTGCTGCTAGCTTCATTCCAGAAGTCTGTAGGAACTTCCATAGCAACATCACATCTTAAACCATCTATATCACATTCTTCTATCCAAAACTGCATGCTTTTTATCATCTCAGTACGCATTTCTTTGTTATCGTAATTGAGGTCGGCCACATCTGTCCATCCCCACGACTTTCCATCTTCTCCTATTGGATCAGTAATATTGCCGCTGCTGTCCACAGTATACCACTCCGGATGATTGCTTACCCATGAATTATCCCAAGCGGTATGATTACCTACCCAATCCAGAATTACTTTCATCTCCATCTCATGAGCTTTCCCAACCACTCTCTTAAAATCTTCTAAAGATCCATATCGAGGATTAACAGCGGTGTAGTCAGCAATAGAATAAGGGCTTCCCCAGTATTTATCATAATCTGGGTTCTCTAAATCTTGTACAAAAGTGTCTCCAACAGCTTTTCTATTAACTTTTCCTATGGGCTGAATTGGCATGAACCAAAGTATGTCAACTCCAAGTTCTTTGAGTTTTGGTAGTCGTTTTTCAAAAGCATCAAATGTGCCTTCGTTAGAGAATTGTCTAACATTTACTTCGTAGATGGTTGCATTCTTAACCCATTCTGAAGGTGGGGTTAATTCAGCTCCATTATTCTCTGGAGCGTTGTTGCAAGCTGCAAGAGCAAGCGTAATGTACAGGAATTTTTTCATTGATTTATGCATTTCTTTTATTTATCAATTGTGTAGGTCCAAGTTTCTTTATCTAAGGTTATTGAGACTTCATTGTCAAAATATTTGCGTTTATACTGTAAAACCTTGTCGGTATTCTGAAGAATTACAAAATCACCGTAAGTTAAAGCTAAGTTGTTGTTTCGCAAATCAATAAGCTTTTCTATTTCCGATTTCAAATCAGTTTCTTCTTGCTTCAAATTCTCAAATCGCATCATCCTTCGATTATCAGGATCCCCCGCTCCGGTCATACCTATTTCATCACCATAATAAATAATTGGAATTCCTGGAATGGTCATATTAAATGCGTTAAACAAAGCCATTTTTCGATAGGCAATTTTGTCCTGCACGGTAATGCTGTCTTTCCAACCAATGCGTTTATACTCCATCCAAGGTGTATTGAAATTCAATGTACCGTCAGCAAATCCCATAAAACGTGGCTTATCTTGATTACCAGTAATATTCCCCATAAGATGATGATGGCCATAGGTAGATAAGCTTGCTTCAAGAGCTTCACCTAATCGAGTCATAGACTCGTCTTGTGTAGCGAAAACGGGTAGTGCATTGTCGTACATGTTGAAGTCGAACTGTGCATCAAGTAATCCGCTACCTATGTAACTATTTATGAGGTCATGATCACCATACGTTTCGCCAATTTGATAAATATATTTACCCTTTTCTTGGCTTACTTTCTTAACTTTTTTATTTAATGTTCGCCAAAAATTATTCGGAATATGCTTTGTTGCATCATGTCTGAAACCGTCAAAGTCGTACTCAGTTATCCAATGCAACGCAGAGTCTACCATAAAATCTGTTACTTCTTGATTTTCTAAATCCAGTGTTGGTAAGAATGTATCAAACCACGTCGTGAGCCTTTCTTCATCCCATTTTTCCGTATTCATAGTGCCATCAGGCAAGTAGAGTGGAGTAACCCAGTCTTTGTGCTTTTGATAAACACTATGTTGCTCATGTACATGGTTTGCGACGTAATCCAATAATACACTCAAACCATTATTG
>JABDQY010000054.1 GCA_013042025.1 Bacteroidia bacterium | reverse complement strand
TTGTATTTTAATTGGATAACTGAAAGGAGAAAGGTGAAATTATGAATGAATTAATTTGGATATTTATATCAGCACTTTTAGTAAATAACTTTACATTGAGTTTGTTTCTTGGTTTGTGTCCATTTCTCGGTGTTACCCAAAGGGTACAAACAGCCTTTAGATTAGGCTTAGCTAATATTTTCGTGATGTTGATTACAGCGGTTGCAAGCTATGTGCTCAACACGTGGGTGCTCATTTATGCTCCTTACTTACGTCTTATAAGTTTTATAATAGTAATAGCAAGTGCAGTGCAATTTGTGGAGATGGCAATAAAAAAATTAAGCCCAGATTTGTTTAAGGCCCTGGGCATTTTCTTGCCATTGATTACAACCAATTGTGCAATCCTTGGTCTTGCTCTGTTCTCAACAAGTAAAGGGTATAATTTTGTAGAAGGGTTGGTATATGCTCTTGGTGCTGGAGGAGGTGTTACCTTAGCTTTAGTTATCCTAGCTGGAGTGAGAGAAGAAACAAAGGTTTTGGATATTCCTAAATTGATAAAAGGAACTGCACTAAATTTAATTATTGCTGGGATTGTGAGTATGGCTTTTATGGGGTTTGCAGGATTATTTGGAGGACATTAAATGGAAGAATTATTTACATATCTAATACCAATTTTGGTACTTTCTGTATTAGTAGCAGGATGGGGTGCCGTTCAATTCTTAGCCAAGAAAATGAATGTTAAGAATCACATTGACCATGGAGGATGTTGCGGTGCTTGCGAGAATAGAGATACTTGCAGCAAGTAACTATACTACCGAAATGAATTAAAATTTAAGTATAAAAAAAGGCCTTGGGAAGTCCCAAAGCCTTTTCAGTAATTTATTTTTGTTTATTGAATGATCAGACGATTTGTGTATGATCCATTTTCAGTAACAACTTTAATAAAGTAGATACCAGAACCGAAGTCTGAAGTATTTAGTGATTTAGCCACTCTCTTAGCATTTACATTTTCAGTATAAACTGTTTGACCGCTAACATTTAATATAGCGTAATCTAAGATCACACCATTTTGAACTTCTAAGTCAATATTTACTTTTTCTGTTGCAGGATTAGGGTAGATGTTAAATGAATTAAACTCATCCATATCAGATACAGATGCACCATTTCCAGTACTAAAGAAGAAGTTATCAAGGTAAATAACACTTGAACCAGTTGGTTGAGACGCTAATATTATTTGAGCAATATTTGAAGTCTCAGTTAAACCCGTGAAATCTGAAAAAGGAATTCTGTAGTTTATCCATTCTTCCGTTGCTGGAGCTGTAAATTCTAACTCATGTTCTGAATCGTCACCTCCTTGGAAGCCACCATCTGCACCAAAGTCTACTATTTTTATTTTAAAGAGAGTAGAGTTTGGAGACCAGATATCAAAGTTTACATGATCCATACCAGAAGCATCTACTAAATTAGCTCCAACAGTTTCAATTCCTACAAAATCAAGATCAGTATATTTCTTAACATCGTTTCCATCTACTTGTACATCGGTTAGCGTGCCGTTAGACCAGGCAGTTCTCCAAGTATCAACAGTTACGTCAGTATATACACCACTAAATAGTGAGATCACATTTTCTGCAGCAAAAGTAGGATCTGTAGCTGCCGTATCAGGTTCAGCTAACGAAGATCCAACACTATAGAATACATTGTCAAGATAAAGTATGCTTGTACCTGATGGTTCAGATGCCAAAATCATTTGAGCAATATGAGCCTTACCAGTTAAACCTGTAAAGTTTGCAAGAGGAATATGGTAGTTAACCCATTCTTCTTGAGCTGGAGCATCAAATATCAATTCGTGTTCTGAATCGTCACCTCCTTGAAAAGCTCCGTCTGCACCGAAGTCTACAATTTTAATTTTAAACTTAGTAGAATTTGGAGACCAAACATCAAGGTTAATATGATCCATTGCCGATGCATCGATAACGTTTGCACCTACAGTTTCAATTCCAACAAAGTCATGAGCAGAATATTTCTTAACATCGTTGCCGTCAACAACAACATCTGTTAACGTTGTGTTAGACCATGGAGTTCTCCATGTGTCAACCGTTACATCAGTATATACGCCACTAAACATTGAGATAACATTTGCTGCTGCATACGTTGGGTCAGCTGCTCCTGTTGTTGGTTCTGCTATCGCCGGTGCTGCATTAAACGTAATATTATCGAAATAGCAGATGTTATCAGTAGTTCTTCCGGCCAAATCAAAATCCATAAAGATTACAATTTGATCGTATGCAATTCCTTCTCTAGAAGAAAAGTCAAAAGAGAGCTCTTCCCATTCATTGGTTTTGGTGTTTGCAACTTTAATTTCACCTAAAGATCCACTTCCAGCTTCAACTAGTTTGATACCAACATCACTAATTACTGGTTTGTAAACCATAATTTTGATTGTTGATGTTGATGCGTTTAAAGTGAATGTGCCAATGTCAGAACCATGCATAGTTTCACAACCTGCCCATGGATTACCAGTTGTTAGTGCAGTAAATTTGGCCACTGAGTCACTCGTGTTTGGAGCAACCTTACTTGGATTGGCTACAACCTCTAAAGGAGGGTTAACACCATTTTCGAAAGTGGTCCATGTCCAAGAACCCCCATTTCCGCCAGCTTCAAAGTCTACCGGAACATTTTGAGCGAAGCTAAAACTTGCAAGAAGTAAAAGCATGCTAAGAATTGTATAATTTCTCATATTATTTTTTTTAAGTTAGTTCAAATAAAGTCAAAAAAACTTAAAGTACAAAATACTATAAGTTTAAAGTACAAAATACTATAAGCTAGTCTTTTTTTATATATTTGTTTCTCAAATGAAAAATCATAACTCGTATTTTGTGTCTCAAAACAATGCTCCTCTTAAAGACTTTATAAGCTTTGGATTATCAGTAGATTGTGTTGTCTTTGGATACCATGAAGGTGAAGTGCGAGTGCTGCTCGTTGAGCGTGATGCAGAACCGTTTATAGGAAGTTGGGCTTTGGTTGGAGATTTGGTGCATCCAGAATCTGACTTATTGAATGCAGCAAATGGAATTCTAGAAAATCTAACTGGATTGAAAGACATCTATATGGAGCAATTCTTCACTTTCGATGCTATTGATAGACATCCTCTGGGTAGAGTTATTACTGTTGGATATTATTCATTGGTTGAAAGTCAACATCATCAACCAATTGCATCATCATGGGCAAAATCCACTAAATGGTTTAATATAAATAAATTGCCAGAATTGGCTTTTGATCATCAACTAATTATAGAAAAAGGAGTTGAAACCTTGAAAGATAGAGTCCGTTATCAACCAGTTGGGTTTGAACTATTGCCTTCTAAATTTACTTTGCTTGAATTGCAAGCATTGTATGAAGCTTTATTGGGCTGCAAATTTGATAAACCAAACTTTAGAAAGAAAATATTAAAAATGAACTTGCTTAAACCTTTAGATGAGGTTCAAGAAAATGTTTCTCATAGACCTGCTAAATTGTATGCTTTTGATGAGGAACAATACGATTCATTAAGAAAGGAGGGGTTTGCGTTTGAACTCTAAATTTTTACCATACTATGCAGAAACTATTGGAGGTAGAAACTATTTGAACTCAAATAAAACAATATCTACCTTTAATGCATTTTATTTAATACCCATTAATAAATTTACCAACACTAATCATTTTAGTTTAAAATATGTTTAACAAAATCTTACCCTTATTAATCTTCTTTTGCATAACTCATTTTGTACAAGGAGAAACGAGTGCCGTTGAAATAGAGAAAAAAATCTCTGATGGCAACACCACTTATGCTTTACCCAACCAAGCCCAAAATTTAAGCCTCACAGCAAGTGAAAATGTCAAGGTAATTAAAACTGCCACAGGATTTAGACTTGAAGTTGATGGTAAGCCATTTTTTATAAATGGAATGAATTGGGATTATTTTCCAGTTGGGACAAACTTTAATTATAGCCTTTGGAAGCAGCCAGATGCTCTAGTAAAGGCGGCATTAGATGCTGAAATGTCGTTATTGAAAAACATGGGTGTTAATACCATTCGAATGTACACAGGAGTACCCGCGAAGTGGATAACCTATATTTACCAAAATTATGGCATATATACTATGCTCAACCATTCCTTTGGTCGATATGGTCTTACGTTAGATGGGAACTGGTTTCCAAACACGGATTATGCAAATCCTAAAGTACGTAAACTTCTACTAGAGGAGTCTACTCAGATGGTTAAGGAATACCAAAATACACCGGGAATTCTTTTATTTCTGTTAGGAAACGAAAACAATTACGGGTTATTCTGGAGAGGAGCTGAAACTGAAGACATACCAGTGAAGGACCGACAATCTACAAAGGATGCTCAAAGCTTGTAC
>JABDQY010000050.1 GCA_013042025.1 Bacteroidia bacterium | reverse complement strand
GGATATCACTATAAAAGCAATTAAATACCAAGGTAAATTAAATTTAGCTTCTTTGGCATCCATATTCTTTTTTGGTCCCACGAAAGACCTAAAAATCAATAGAGCAGGAGTTAGCAATGCCACTCTTCCCAGTTTTACTGTAACAGCCATTTCTCCAACGGAATCACTTATTCCAAATCCAGCACCTGCAACATTACCAACGGAATGTAAGGAAGTTCCAATGAGAACCGCATTCTGCATGTCACTAAATATTTCCGATGTTATAAAAGGAATTGCAACCATACCGATTAGTCCGAATAGGTTAACAACTGCTAAAGCAATTCCCATATCTGTTTTATCTTTTGTTACGCTAGGTGCAAGAGCTGCAATTGCTGAAGAACCGCAAATAGCAGTTCCAAAACCAACCAACCAACCCGTACTTCCAGGACAGTTCATTCTTTTTGCTAGAAATACTGTACTAACTAGTATAATAGCCATGCTTACAACAATAATTAAGATAGTTTGCCATCCTAAAGAGATAAAGCTTAGATAATTAATATTGAATGCCATTAATACAATGGCAAGCTCAAGAAAAAGACCGCTACTCGTTTTAATTCCTTTAGAAGTGGTTTTGGGCAGTTTAACCAAATTGCCTATTACAATTCCAAAAAGAAGGGCTAGTAGAACGTCATTAAAATTTATTACGTTAGAGAGGTACATTGCCAATGCGGCAAGTATACTTGTAAGCACAAGGCCCCAAATGTGAGGTTTAATTAGGTCTTTGTACAAGTTATTTATTTAGCAATATCGCCGGTATAATTAAGGATTCCGCCTTCAAGGTTATATACATCTGTAAAACCATTCGATATCATAAATCCGGCTGCTCTTCCACTTCTTGCTCCACTTCTACAATACATGATGTAAGTTTTTGATTTGTCCAATTCGTTAATTGAAGTCTCAAAATTTGAATCGTTAATGTTCAAGAATTTGTGTGTTCCTTTGATATAACCACTTGCTACTTCTCCTGGAGTTCGAACATCTATTACCACCACATTTTTATCTTCCATTTTAGATGCTAAATCATTTTGGTCCAATGTTTTAACAGTAGGTGTTTGATCTGTAGTTGCTTCAATTGTAGTCTCTGAATCGGTAGAATTTGTTTTTGCATTTCCACAAGCCATTAGCGAAGCAAGTAAGAAAGTGAATATTACGATGTTTTTCATTTGATGTTTGTTTTATAAAATCATGCAAAGTTAGTCAATGAGCATGCTTTATTGAGTAACACAAGTTTCATTTCTCTGCTTATCCATTTACTATTTCAACCAACTTCTTAATCGCATAATCCACTTCTTTTTTCTTTGAAAATTTACTGAAAGAGAATCGCACTGCTGATCTGTCGGTTGGGTGATTAATTCCGACAAGAACATGGCTGTCTCCAACGGCACCACTGTTGCAAGCTGAACCACCACTAGCACAAATACCATTCATATCAAGCATAAATAGTAAAGTAGATGCATTTTCCATTGGAGGAAGGGAAACATTAAGTACAGTGTATAGACCACCTTCTCTTGTTATGTCTCCGTTGAATTCAACTCCTTTAATTTTTTTCTTGAGTTGGTCTATAAAGTATTCCTTAATTCGAGTTACAGTGTCAATCTTAACTTCAATATTTCTGCTTGCTACATCTAGTGCTTTTGCCAAACCAGCAATTCCCATGACGTTTTCGGTTCCTGCACGCATTTTACTTTCTTGACCTCCACCCGTAACGATAGGACTAATCTTTAATTTTTTGTTTTTATACAAGAATCCACATCCTTTAGGTCCGTGAAATTTATGAGCAGAGCATGTTACAAAATCAGCTTCAAGGTCTTTTAAATCTAGTTTATAATGACCGATAGTTTGAACTGTATCCGTATGAAAGTAACACTTGTTTTCTTTGGCTATTTTGCTAATTGCCTTGATGTCGTTGAGCGTTCCAATTTCATTATTGGCATGCATTAAACTAATTAATGCTCCAGGAAATTGTTTGGCCAGTTTCAGTAGGTCGTCTAAATCGGCTCA
>JABDQY010000046.1 GCA_013042025.1 Bacteroidia bacterium | reverse complement strand
GAGCTAGCCTGCTGATGTATTTTGCGAGCGACACAGAATGGTTAACCTACACTATTGGGTCTAGACTATGCACCATCACCCCAGTTAAAGTTGTTATTGCTATTTTAATGTTTGGTTTTGCAGTTTTAGAGATAGTACCATTTTACAAACGGCTCGAGTTCGCAGAAAACAAGCTCTATTTTGGAGGAGCTATTAGTGGATTTTTCGGAGGACTTTCAGGTCACCAAGGAGCCTTAAGAAGTGCTTTCTTAATAAAATGTGGACTCTCAAAAGAAAGCTTTATTGCCACCGGCGTAATTATAGCTTCTGTGATTGATATATCTCGGATAGCTGTTTATTTCACAAAGTTCTCTCAGATTGGTATCGAAGAAAACTTTCCTATTCTTTTAGTAGCTGTTGGATCTGCTTTTACCGGTGCATTTTTTGGCAAAAGACTATTGAAAAAAGTGACCATTGAGTTTGTTCAAATCATAGTAACCATAATGATTATGATACTCGCAATCCTTTTGGGTCTAGGGATTATTTAACTCTTTTCAAATGCAATTCTCACATTGAGGACTTCTATTTGCTATTGAATCCTGTTCGAAAGAACTAGTAAGACATTATACATTCTTAGCTAAAATTACTGACATTTAGCTTTCAATAGTCATTCATTCAATTCGTACATTTGATGTACTTAAAATCATGAAAACATTATTATCATCATTATTGCTTGCAGCTATATTTACTATCGTAAGCTGTAAAGATAAATCGAATGCCCAGCCAGAAGAAATCAATTTAGGATTGGATTCAGCAGACGTAGCATTAGACACCTTGTACGATGGACTTTCTGCTCCATGGGGTATTGAATTTGTAGGCGAAAACATTTTGATAACAGAGAAAAGTGGTGAGCTACTTCTGTGGAATGGAACTACAGCAACTACAATCAGTGGACTTCCTTTATTTCGTCGAGTAGGCCAAGGAGGCTTGTTAGATGCGTGCAAGCATCCTGATTATGAAAACAATAGTATTATCTACCTCTGTGGTTCAGCAGGAAGCAGTAACACACTGGTTAGCACCGCACTTTACCGAGGAGTGCTCAATGGCAATGCACTAACCAACGTTGAATTACTCTTTACTGCGGCACCTCAAAACAGTTCAGGTGCACATTTTGGAAGCAGAATACTTTTTGACAATAGCGGTATGCTCTTCCTAAGTTTAGGAGAACGAAATAGCATGTCTACTGCTCAAGATCTGAGTAATCACAATGGATGTGTAATTCGACTAAATGATGACGGCTCTATACCTTCAGACAATCCTTTTGTAAATGGTAATGATGCCCAAAATGCAATATGGACCTATGGACATCGAAATGTTCAAGGAATGACATTACATCCTGAGTCAGGAGAAATATGGACTCATGAGCACGGTCCTAAAGGTGGCGAAGAGGTGAATATCTTAAAAAAAGGAGCAAACTATGGTTGGCCACTTGCATCCTTTGGGATCAACTACAATGGAGATATCATCACAAAAGATACGTTTGTAGAAGGAACCGAAAGACCGGTGCACTATTGGGTACCTTCTATAGCACCTTGTGGTATGGACTTTTATTATTCCGATAGTATCCCACAATGGAAAGGAAATTTATTCCTCGGAGCATTGGCAGGCAAACACTTGAATATGCTCACCATTGTAAACAATCAGGTAGTATCAGAAGAACGCTTGCTTCAAAATATGGCTCGTTTTAGAGCTGTACGCCAAGGGCCGGATGGTGCTTTGTACATAATAACTGAATCTCCGGGGATGCTTCTTCGTTTAAGACCAGAATAGGATTATCTGAATTTGCATAAGGACTTCATAGGTGATGTATACAAAAGCTATGAGTCACACTGAGTCTTCGACTACCGCTCAGACTGACTTCCTTACGCAATCGATATAGCCTAAATAAACCCAGTCACATTGAGTGTTCGCCGTGGTGAACTAAGGGTGAACGTCCTATGTAAAAGCAATTCAAGTCACACTGAGCGGCAGTCGAAGTGTAGACGGAATCGATATCAAAAACAACATCTATAAGACTAAATTCCTTCAGCCACCTTATTTTTGAGCATCAAATATTTCTTTGTTTATATTGTAGAGTGCTCAGACAATAGTTACTATACTGGCTTAACGAGTGACATAGAACAGCGAATAGGCTACCATAATTCGTCTGAAAGTAAAGGGCTCTACACTTCCAACAGACAACCCGTAAAATTGCTTTGGTCAGTACAATTAACCGACTTCACAGAAGCAGAACATTTTGAAAAACAAATTAAAGGTTGGTCACGAAAGAAAAAGGAAGCGTTAATGTCGGAGAACTGGGACAGATTAAAAATTCTTGCAGTTTGCCAGAATGACACTAGATATATTCATGATAAGAAAGTCTGAGTCTTCGACTACCGTTCGAACAGATTTACCAGTGCTTCATGTCGAGCAGCAACATGATCACACTGAATGATAGTCGAAGTGTAGACGGCTCTGTGCAAAGGACTCTCTTCATCTACCCTTCGACTGACGCTCAGGATGACGAAGAGCCGAAGTGATCAAGCGGTCGTAAAGACGTTGTTTGTTCGAGTGAAAGCATCAAAGATGCTTTTGTACGCAGGTTGCCATCCTAAGTAGCCCAACATTTAATAGACTACATATTCCTTCTGTACTGTCCTCCTACTTCAAACAACGCATTGGTTATTTGTCCAAGTGAACAATACTTCGAACATTCCATCAATGCTTCAAAAACATTTCCGTTTTGCAATGCTACCTGTTGAATGTTTCTTAACTGTTCTTTAGCTTCAGTTTCATAACACTTATTCAACGATTGCATAGTGTTTATTTGGAATAGCTTCTCATCTTCCGTCGCTCGAATTACCTCTTTAGGTAAAACCGTTGGAGAACCCTTGCTGCTTAAGAAGGTGTTTACCCCAATTATTGGAAATTCACCTGTGTGTTTTAAGGTTTCGTAATAGAGACTTTCTTCTTGAATTTTACTTCGCTGATACATTGTTTCCATCGCACCTAGAACTCCGCCTCTTTCTGTAATTTTATCAAACTCCTCTAGAACAGCCTCTTCAACCAATTCCGTTAACTCTTCAATAATAAATGAACCTTGTAATGGATTTTCATTCTTAGCTAATCCCAATTCTCTATTGATTATTAACTGTATAGCAACTGCTCTTCGAACACTTTCTTCAGTTGGAGTTGTAATTGCTTCATCGTATGCATTTGTATGAAGACTATTACAGTTGTCATATATAGCATAAAGTGCTTGCAATGTGGTTCTTATGTCGTTAAAATCAATCTCTTGTGCGTGCAAACTTCTACCACTCGTTTGGATGTGGTATTTTAACATTTGACTTCGCTCATTTGCTCCATACTTCAGCTTCATCGCTTTAGCCCAAATCTTTCTAGCTACACGTCCTATTACTGCATATTCTGGATCAATTCCATTGGAGAAGAAGAAAGACAAATTCGGACCAAAGTCGTTAATATCCATTCCTCGGCTTAAGTAGTATTCTACATACGTAAATCCGTTTGCTAATGTAAATGCCAATTGTGTAATTGGATTTGCTCCAGCTTCGGCAATGTGGTATCCACTTATTGAAACTGAATAAAAATTTCGAACTCCATTCTGATTAAAATACTGCTGTACATCACCCATTAATCGTAATGCAAATTCCGTTGAGAAAATACATGTATTTTGAGCTTGATCTTCTTTTAAAATATCAGCTTGAACAGTTCCTCTAACTTGTTTTAGCGTTTCTGCCTTTATATTAGCATAAACATCTGCAGGCAATACTTTATCTCCTGATAAACCCAATAGCATTAAGCCTAACCCATCGTTTCCATCAGGAAGATCACCGTTGTATTGGGGTTGAGTTGCACCTCTTTCTTTAAAGTAGGCAGCTATTTTCTTTTTGGTTTCTTCTTCTAACCCCTGCTCTTTAATGTACAGTTCACATTGTTGATCAATAGCTGCATTCATAAAAAACCCTAATAGCATAGGAGCTGGACCATTTATTGTCATACTCACAGAGGTCATTACATTTGCCAAATTGAATCCGGAATACAACTTCTTCGCATCATCTAAACAACAAATAGAAACTCCTGCATTCCCAATTTTTCCGTAAATATCTGGCCTATAATCAGGATCATTACCATATAAGGTTACAC
>JABDQY010000035.1 GCA_013042025.1 Bacteroidia bacterium | reverse complement strand
GGATATTTGAATACTAAGAAAGAGAAAATGGGGCACGACTTGTAACCCTTAAACTTTCTATATTCTTACTTATAATCGAAAAAGTTTAGCAGCCATTTGTATTGTCGGCTTTGCTATTTGGCTTTTATTGGGCTAAGTCTACCTTCTGGTTAAATTTGCACCTTCATAAACAAAGAACACCTTGCTTCATATACAAAACGTATCATTTGAGTTTGGAGGGAACTACCTCTTTAAAGATATCGATTGGTTTATTAAACCTCGAGAGCGTATAGGTCTTATTGGGAAAAATGGTGCAGGGAAGTCAACTCTTCTAAAGCTTATCATTGGAAAGTATGAGCTTCGTGAAGGATCTATTAACAAACATGGAGGTATTCGTCTTGGGTATTTAAGTCAAGATATGATTAGTGAAGATGGTGACCAAACTATCTTAGAACATGCTAAAGGTGCTTTTAAACGAGCTATTTTTATACAAGAAGAGTTAGAGAAACTCTATGTTCAAATGGAAACCGATCATAGTGAAGAAATAATTCAAAAAATGGCCGACTATCAAGAAGAGTTTGATGCTCTAGACGGCTATAACATGGATAATAAAACAGCTGAAATTCTGGAAGGATTGGGTTTTAAAACTGCTGACTTGAGTAGACCAATGGAGGAATTCAGTGGAGGTTGGAGAATGCGTGTTGTACTTGCAAAAATGTTGTTGGAACAACCTGATATTATGTTGATGGATGAGCCTACAAACCACTTGGACCTTCCAAGTATTGAATGGCTTGAGAGCTATTTGAGCAATTATCCAGGGAGTGTAATCATCGTTTCGCACGATAGAGAGTTTCTCAATAAAATGATTACAAAAACAGCTGAGTTAAGTAACAATAAGCTGTATTTATGGGAAGGAAATTATGATTTCTTTTTACAAGCAAAAATAGAACGCGATGACTTATTGAATCGTCAAGCTGCGAACCAGGAACAATATATCAAAGAGCAAGAGAAATTCATTACACGATTTAAGGCAAAAGCTAGCAAGGCAAAAGCAGTTCAATCGAGAGTTAAGATGGTTGAGAAGATTGAAAAGATTGAAGTAATTGCTGAAGACAAGTCAAACCTAAAGATTGACTTTAAAGTGGGTAAACAAAGTGGTAAGGTGGTTATGGATTTAGACCATATCACACAAGGCTTTGGCAATCAGCTACTCTTTAATGATGTAAATAGAGAAATAGTAAGAGGTGATAAGATTGCGTTAATTGGTGCGAACGGTACAGGTAAATCTACCTTTCTTAGCATAATCGCAAATGAGCTTCCTTTTGAAGGAACTCGAAATGAAGGCCATAACGTGGTATCATCTTTCTACGCTCAGCACCAATTGGAAAGTCTGCATCTTGAATACGAAATTCTAGAAGAACTTCAATACGATGCTCCGCATAAAACGGAGATGGAACTAAGAAGCATGTTGGGTTGTTTCCTTTTCGCTGGAGATGATGTCTTTAAGAAGATAAAAGTACTTAGTGGAGGTGAAAAAGCCCGTGTATCCTTAGCTAAAACACTAGTATCGGAAGCAAATTTCCTTTTACTGGATGAGCCTACAAACCACCTTGACATTGATTCTATTGAGATTATCATTGAAGCACTAAAACGATATGAGGGCACTTTGGTTTTCGTTTCTCACAACAGGTATTTCATTGAAAAGCTAGCAAATAAAGTGTGGTGGATTGAAGATGAGGATGTGAAAGAATATCCAGGAACATATCACGAATACCACTATAAATTAGAGCAAGACAAGGAAGCTGCTTTAAAGAATTCTTCTGTTCCTAAAAAAGTGGCACCAACTAAAGTAGCTGATACCTCTTCTAAAAACAGCTGGAAACAGAAAGATGAAAAGGAAGAGAAACTCAAGAAGCTTAAAAAGGAACTCGAAGCAAAAGAATCTCAATTGGAAAAAGCGAAAGCAGAATGCAAGGAATCTGAAGATAAACTTGCTGAAGCCGGAAGTTTAACCACCGAAGAAATCAAAGAACTGGGAATTGAGCATGCACATATCACCACTAGAATTCATGAGCTAGAAGGTGCTTGCGACGATCTTTTAGAAGATATTATCCTTTTAGAGGATTCATAAAAAAAAACGCCAGCATCTTTTAGATGCTGGCGTTTCTATTAATATTCTTTCTTATCCCTACTGGGTAGAATATGCATTCACAAATAAATGCTTATTGCCAATCTCTTTCCAGATAATTACACCATAGGAGAAATTCTCTTCTTTGTAATTTGATGGAATTGTTGCAGTGTATGTTTTTTCAATTACTGTTCCTGATGTAGCAGAAGATGAAATAATTGACTCTCCCCAAGCACTTGAAGAAAGCGATCCTCTCATCACCAAGTGATGTTCTGGATTCCCTCCAGCTCCAGCAGGGCCTGATTGCGGTCCGATAGCCTTATCTTCAATTAGATACGCTCCCATTACATAGTTTCCAGTCATATCACTAAACAATTCAGCTGCGGCTTTAATTGTTAATTGATCTCCATCTATTGAAGCATCCAGCACTGCACTTATTGCAGGTGTTGTTGCAATGAAGTCATTTGCAGCTTTCTCTGCATTTGCAGCACTTAAGTCATAGTCTTTTCCATTGGCACCAAAATTTGGTTTAGCACCACCGTCTTCAAATTCATTTTCTAAATCCTCCATAGTTGGATTAATTTCTTGATTTCTAAAATAACCGTTAGAAAATCCTGATCCATAATTACCCCAAGACAATGCTTTACCATCCTTAAATTTATTTGACAAGTTAATCCATGCATCCCATCCCCAATCTCCGCAGTAATAACATGTTTCACCAGTGATCTTAAATAAAATAGGAACAGCTTTATTTTCAACTTTTACATCTAAAAAATCTTCATTGTTTGCTACATAACCTTCTGGTTGTTCACAAGACATCATTGAAACATTGGCATTTCCTTTACCATCACCATCATTGTCTTGAAACCATTCGGTTTCAGTACATGGTTCAGTTTTGGGTTCATCAGTACAACCGCTAAAGGTTATTGCAAAGAGGGCAACAGCAATAGCTGGAGCAATTAGTAATTTTCTTTTCATTACCCTCAAAGAAAAGAAATTGTCTCTGGAAATCATAGCAATTCAATCTTCATTAGATAAAAATGACAACTGAACAATCGATGAAAACGAATGATAATTAGAAATTGAATCCGACTCTACCTGTTTGATAAAAGCCCCCTAAGCTTGTTTCAGGTGTATCCTCAACCAACTCATTATCTGTTCTCCAACGCTTATCTGATACATCAAAGTTGTATCCAGCACTATATCCAATTGTAACAGGACCTATATTAATATCAACTATTCCACTAGCATCGATAATAAAAGCGGGATTGACATACACTGTGTTTTTCAGTTCACCTAAGAAACCCTGATTAACACCTCCGGTAGAATTTTCTTGAGTTCTTAATTTCATTTGTGCATATCCAAATCCAAATCCAGGCATAAGATCTATCCAATTGGTATTTTTAGTAACATCAAAATACAACACATCTTTGATATAGAAATTATCTAACGTGTATTTGGAAGTATTAGTAAGATTTATCTCTTGTGTTTTATACCAACCTCCCGACAATCCAGAATACACACCGTCTGCACCACCAATCATCATAAACTCAATTCCTATTTGACTTTCTTCAAAAGATTCTGAATTTCCAGCGTCCTTAAAAGTCTGGTTCAATTCATCCACAGCAAAATTCTGAAAGATAACTCCTCCCGTTAGTTTAAAACGTTCTGTAGGATCATCATAATTCAAGTAGTCTAGGTACTCATACACCTCTCCTCTATCTGTATATGTATTGAGAAAAATATAGTTAAAATCACTTCCATACCCTTTTTGAAGAACACTATCTTTTGAAATATCCAATAACACCATACTGTTCTGAGGTACATCCTCAAAATACTTATCAAAATACTGTTCTAATGTATCTTTTTCATGGCCCATATTTCTATCATCTTCATAAATGATAGCAATGGTTAAGACTTTATCGGCGAATGCTCCTCCTTTAG
>JABDQY010000032.1 GCA_013042025.1 Bacteroidia bacterium | reverse complement strand
TGAATTGCAGTTTAACCGTACTGATAAAGAACGTTTTTCTGAAGACCATAGGATGTTAAATGTCCAACAACTTCAAACAAGAATTGATTCATTAGATCTTTATATAAGTAAGAAACGAAGTAATCTTTACCGCTATTTTGAACCTTACTTTTATCGAGCAGCTGACACAATAGACATCGCTGAAAATGATGTTGAAGCACGCATTGCTTATCTGATATCCAAAGAAAATGAATTCAAAAAAAAGGATTCAAGTAAACGGGAGTTACAAAGCAGAAAAACAGCAGTAGTACAACTGAAAAAGTCAACTGAAAGCGAGGTACAACCTAAAGCTGTAACAAAGTTAGCAGTAATTGAAAAGGCCATTCAAAGTTCAAATAATGTCAAGCGAATAAGCTCTAATAGTGTAGACGATTCCAAATCCCAAAAAGAACTAAAATCAAAGTATCAAGTAGAGTGGCATCGTAAGTATACCTTAGCGATATCATGTATTCTTTTGTTCTTCATTGGAGCTCCACTTGGAGCAATTATAAAAAAGGGAGGATTTGGTTTACCACTGGTAATATCATTACTCCTATTCATTCTTTACTATGTTTTAAACATTTTTGGAGAAAAACTGGCTGCTGAAGGTACATTGCCTTCTTTCTTAGGAATGTGGTTGAGTACATTTTTATTCTTTCCTCTAGCTATTTTCTTAACGTATAAAGCTAGCACAGATTCAAAGTTATTTGATGCAGATTCATATCTTAGAATTTTACGAAAGTTTAAAAAGGCATGAAAATTCTGCAAGTTTCAAATCGCGTTCCATGGCCATTAAACGAAGGTGGAAACATCGGTATATATAATTTCACCAGGGCTTTTAATGAGCTCGGACATACCGTGACGCTTTATTGTTTGGACGGCATAAAACACAATACTCCTGTTGAAGAAGCAAAAGAAGAACTGAGTAAATATGCGTCTACTTTAATTCATCAAATAGATACAAATATCAAACCGCTGAAGGCGTTAGCGGGCCTTCTAACGAACACTTCCTACAATGTATCTCGTTTTTACAATGAAGATTTTAATACGAAACTTATCGAACTTTTGAGCAAAGAAAAGTTTGATGTCATCCAATTGGAAGGAACATTTGTGGGACCGTATGTGGCGACGATAAGACAATATCATCAAGGACTACTCTCATTGCGAATGCATAACGTTGAATATGAAATTTGGGAACGCCTTGCACACAATGAATCCAATCCAATTAAGAAAATATATTTAAACATTCTGTCTAAACAATTGAAAGACTACGAAGCTCAATTGTTGCAAAAAGTAGATGCTGTTATCCCTGTAACAAGTGATGACGAAGCGAAATTTAAACGTTTAAACAGCACTATCCAGTACCATACTACCGCAGCAGGAATAGATCTAGATACATGGAAATTCACTTCCTCATCTTCATCAAATAAATGGTATCACATTGGTTCAATGGAATGGCATGCCAACAAAGAAGCTGTCAATTACTTTTTGGAAGAGATCCATCCTAAGCTCACAGCATTGGATTCGCGTTATGAACTGAAACTAGCGGGTAAAGGAATTCAAAAAGAAGAATTTAAGAATTATAAGGCTCTTCAAGTATTTGCAAATGTTCCAAGTGCTTTTGACTTTGTGTTAAAGAACGATGTTTGTGTTGTACCTTTATTAAGTGGTAGTGGAATACGACTAAAAATCTTGGAAGCAATGGCTGCAGGAAAGCTAGTTGTAAGCACAACTATAGGAGCTCAAGGTATTAACTACAATAATCGAGAACACCTTCTCATTGCTAATAATCCTGCTGAATTTGTAGCAATATACCGTGCACTTCAATCAGGAGAGATAGACGCTACATCAATTATCAGAAATGCAAGGCTACTCATTGAAAACGAGTATTCTACCAAAGCATTGGCAGCTAAGCAAATGGACTTCTATCAAGCAAGAATCAATTCTTAAGACAAAAAAAAGGTGAACCGAAGTTCACCTTTAATATCGTATAAGAAATCCTAATCTACTTCCATTTCGACTATCTTGCCGTAACCAAGTTTGTTTAAACCGTCACGAACTTTGTAAGCATGTCCAACAACAATTATTACCATGTTATTAGGTTTTAACTGTGATTTAGCAATTGCATTTACATCACTTACAGAAAGTTGATTTACAATTTGAGCTTGTTCTGAAGTATATGTTTTTGGGAGATCATATTCCGCAATTGAACTTAAGAAGTTAAGTTTTTGGAATGGAGTCTCATAATTCATAGCTTCACTTAACGTTATTGAACTCTTTGTAAATGCCAACTCCTCTTCAGTAATTCCTTCATTAGCAAACCCGTTGATTTCTTTCATTAGCTCTTGAATAGCACTATCCGTTGATTCCTTCTTAATCTCAGAAGAAAAACGATAAACACCATAGCTTTTATTTCCACTAAAGCCAGCTCTTGCACCATAGGTAAACCCTTTGTCTTCTCTTAGATTAAGGTTAATTCTACTATTGAATGCTCCTCCTAACGAGAAATTCATAACAGTAGACTTAAAGTAATCACCGTTGTAATCATACTTTAATGCTGGGTGACCTGCTAATACCGTTGATTGAGCTGCATAAGGCTTGTCAACTAAGTATACCGTTGTTTTTTCTGGCATTTTCAATTCTGGAATTGCCGGTACAGTAACATTCGTATTCTTCCAATCTTTTAAGAATGCAATTTTTGACATTGCATCTTCTTTGGTGATATCTCCAGATATTACCAATGTACTTACATTTGGTGAATAATAATTCTTATAGAATGATTTCACATCATCCAAGTCAATTTTAGATAATGACTTATAGTTTCCGTAGTAATAGTCCTCAAGAATAGTTCCTTCATACATAATCTTACCCCAAGCTTTGCTTGCCATTATGCTAGGATTTGATTTTTGAGATCTCAATCCTTCTAGAATTTGTTTTTTAATTCGTTTAAAATCTTCCGGATCAAAACGAGGATCGTACAATGCATCTTTAAACAATGCTAA
Source organism: Bacteroidia bacterium (assembly GCA_013042025.1). GTDB lineage: Bacteria > Bacteroidota > Bacteroidia > NS11-12g > UBA9320 > UBA9320. The sequence continues at coordinate 248 of JABDQY010000032.1, read as the reverse complement.
AGTTGCATCAACATTTTCAGCTAAACAACTTACAAATACAGAACTTGAACTTGTTCCAGAATTAAATCGGATAGAACTACCTAGTTTATCCAATTCTCTTGAGAATTGCTCTGTAGTTAATTTACTCGTACCCTCTCCCATAAGTGATGCTGTAACCATTGCCGTGCCAGTAGACACTTTCTTATTTGCCTCTAATAAATGACCGCCTTCCATTTCGATATAAAAATATACCAATGGCGATTCTGTAG
>JABDQY010000023.1 GCA_013042025.1 Bacteroidia bacterium | reverse complement strand
CGTTAAAAGCATCAACTTTCCCCCAACCCCAAGTTACACTTCCAGTGTCCGATAAATCCCCAGTGATTTCATCATTTCTTGCAGATTCAATTAATATAGACTTAACATTTGCACTTTCAATATCCTTATCGGCCTGAAGCATTAATGCAACAACGCCTGCTGCCGCTGGACCAGACATGGATGTCCCAGAATTTCGTGCAAAAGGATAATTTTTCCCATCGAAGCTAACACTTTCTAACAGGGTAAATTGCCGGGTGGTAAATGAAGACATAGATGAAGCCACCCCTACCCCTGGAGCACTGACATCTGGTTTGATTCGACCATCTAAGGTTGGACCTCGACTTGAAAAAGGAGCTATAGTTCCTCCGTATTTTGTACCATTTGACAGGGTGATTTGTGCTTGATGAGCAGCTACAGATATTGCAGATTCTGTACTTGCAGGTTCACCAACCCCATATTTGTTATCACCATCAACCCAATTCGGCTTAAAGCTTGAAAATGGTAAACCCCAGTTCCCAACATCATTTGTCAATTCAACAACATTCCAAAAATGAACAACTCCACTTGTTGCATGAGATTTTAGCCCAATTCTTAAAGAAGTATTCTCATTTTTAATTCTCAATCGAATATGCGGTCTTTGATTTAATGGATGAGCCTTTTCTACTAAGGCATTATAAAAAATAGTATCTATTCCTACCACTAAAAAACTATCTATATATCCGTCATGAATGGAAGTGCTAATCATTTCAGTCTTTGAAAGAAGATTTTTACCAGCAGAGTACACTTCAAATCCAGCTTCAAAGGAGGCACTCACATCGCCCCACATTGAAATGCTCTGCCCCCACATGCTCGCATGAGCTCCATATGGATAAAACTCAACTAATGAGCGTAAGGTGTCATTTTCAAATTCCTTTTTAATATGAAAGTTGACATCTCCATTGTTACCTGCACTTGTTACAAACACAACTCCTTGTTTTGAATATTCGTCGATTGCTTGGCTTAGCACAGATTTTCCATCCATAGATCCAATGTAATACAATCCCCAACTCATATTTACCACCAATCTTTTTTCATGTTTATCAGCCATTTCCTTCATCCAAGCAAAGCCATCTAAAACTGCAGCTTCATCCACTAAAAAAGTAACAAATAGAAAGCTCGATTCATATGCAATTCCGCGATGCTCTGTCCCTGCTCCACTCCCACCTGCAATACCTGCAACATGAGACCCATGAGTTGCGTACTGATAGACATTGAAGGTATCTGATTGTGCTGACAGTAATTCTGCCTCTCCTTCGTATACTGTTCCATAGTTGTAGCCAGAAGGTGGAGGACCAGATGTTTTGAATTGATCCCACGCTGCTAAGATTCTTGTGTGTTGCAGGGCCGTATCATAAAAATTTGGATGGGTATAATCAAAACCCCAATCTGTTATCCCTATAATCACATCTTTTCCCGAATACGGTAAGTCCAATTGATCACTTATTCTCACGCTATCTACTCGCATATCAAGAGTAGTTCTGGCCAAATTGGGCTTAATGGTTTTAGCCACTTGGATTAAATCAAACCCCTGATATTTTCTTAGAAAAGAAATTGCAGACCTGTTTGTCCTAATTGTAATAAAATCTCCTATTTGAGAACCTATTACTAGGTTTTCTTCTGCAAGCGTATATTTTGAATAATTGTCATTCACTTTTGCCAACAAGGCAATTTCATGACTTGAATTACTGTTTTCAAATGATTCCAGTTTTAATACACATTCCTTTGAAATTTGCACCTGACCATAAGAAGAAATTAGAACAAAAAATAAAGCAACGATAATAAAGGAGGTGCGGAACATACAGTTCTTCGAATATAATAGAATTGGTTTACGAATCCTGCAGTATAAAGAAACCCTGCTCAGGCAAACGCCGGAAACAGGGTTTATATAAAAGTAATTAGCCTCTAAGTCTTAATTAACCAAGCTAATACGTTTAATCGTTTGATGATTCTTGTTTTGCAATTTCACAAGATATGTACCTGATCTAAATCCAGATAGGTCCAACTCAACCTCATTGCCATAATTCTTTAAGTTGGCACTAGATGTCACATCTAGCCCGCTTAATTCATACACTTGTATTTCTGTACCTTTTTCTACATTCACAAGTCGTGTTACATCTTTTGTTGGATTAGGGTACGCTATTACTTCCTTACCATTTGAGTTTACCAAATGACGGATTTCTGAAAGCTCATAATCAGAGTTGTAATCAACCTGTTTCAATTGATAGTATGATGTGCCTTCACCTAATAATGGATCCAGAAAACTATACGAAGAAATTTCATTTGTTGTTCCATTTCCTGCTACTTCTCCAATCATATCGTAATTAACACCATCAATAGATTTGTAAACTTCAAATCGTTCACTATTCTTTTCGCTTGCTGTAGCCCAAGTCAAGAGTGCACTCGTATTGCTTACTTTTATTGCTTCAAACTTCAACCATTCTACTGGCAAATAAATGTGAGTATTAATATCTCTCCAATCTGATTGAGGATCTGTAATATCATTATAATCTGAAGGGTAAGGAACAATGGTTCCAGGAATTAATGTTCCTCCAAATGGTGTACTTCCATTTTGGTCTGAATCTAATAAATCAACTAAGCCATCATTGTCTGTATCTGAATAAAGACTGTGGGCTGGATTTAAAAAGTTTGGAAAGTTATTACCAATAACATCCATATCTAACCAATTTGGGATACCGTCTCCATCTGAATCTGCCGCATTGCTATAATTACTTGCTGCAACACCTCCATTTTGAGGACTGTAGTTAGATGCCATCGTTTCATAGTCGTCTTGTGATTGAGCATTTAGATTGTAGTCTACTGCTTCAACATAATCAACATATGCATCATTATCGGCATTAAAATCTAAATAGTCAGCAAAACCATCAGTGTCATCACCATCATCAAAAGGAGTAACTCCTAATGATCCAGCAACACCTGTAGTATCTGCATCAAAAATGTCGTACAAACCATCCATGTCTACATCAGCAGTAGAAAATGCTGTATAATCATTGGTAGAATCAGATTCAATCAAATCTACAATACCATCATTATCACTGTCCATATCTTTATGATTTGGAACTCCATCTCCATCAAAATCATCTAAGGCGTTGGACTGGGCTATTGCAGTTCCATTTGCTGTTGTGTTTGAAACCAAACCATCTGATTGATCTGGATCATAACGATCATCTAAGCCATCCCCATCTGCATCGCTGTTTAAAGATGCAACCATAGTATAGTTAGTAATATTATGACCTTCTTGAGCTTCTCTATTATCTGCAATGCCGTCGTTATCTACGTCGATATCTAAGAAATCTAAGAATCCATCGCCATCATAGTCGCCCATTGGGTAACCATTTGGAATACCATTTGAATCTGTATCTACGTTGGTTAATTGAAGAGCATTACTAATATTTTCGGCAATACTATCGTTTCCAACATCGCCATCAACAGCATCAGCAAATCCATCGTTATCGGTATCTACAAACGTATCATACCTTCCATCACCATCTATATCAATACCACCTGCTTCTACAACATCTGGTATTCCGTCTCCATCGCTATCAACATCTTGATAGTTTGGATAACCATCTCCATCTAAATCAGTGATTGTCATTGGATGCGAGTCGTATCCATCATCTCTTCCATTCGGCTCAACACCGTAATTATAGATAAAGCTTCGACCTTCTGCAGTTGTTACTGTATATACTTGATCATTTCTTCCAGAAACCACATATGCATTGCTCACCATTTGATTAAGCCCCATTACTTTCCCAGTGGAAGTAGAAGGATTGAAATTCGTTGTAACTATTACTATTTCGTTTGTAGTTTCATGTAGTTGCAATTGGAAAGTTGCAGAACCAGTGCCACTATAAAAGTTAACATTAACAAACTCAATAATAAAAATTCTATTAGGTGCTGTTCCATTTGTACCATAATTAATAGCCCCACCTGAACTTGGGTTCAAATCAGTCCAGTTCATCATTATTGTATTAGTGTATGTGCTATTTGGAATACTAATTGGATTCCAAACTGAACCAGGAGTAATATTGTCAAACGTCATCCATCCGTTCATATTCAACCGAAGTGTGGTTGACATTGTATTTCCAAAGTATTCAAAAGCGAATGGCATAGTCAAGATTACCGTACCATCATCACTTAAAGTTGGGCTAGATGAGCTAGAAATAGTAAGCATTGTACTTGAAGTACTGCTTTCCATATATCCAACGGGAATTGTCAAATCTTCCTGATTATCTACATAACCGTCGCCATCAGTATCTTCTCCTGTAGCTTCAACTACATCTGGAATACCATCATTATCTGAATCTTGATCTAGTGAGTTAATTAATCCATCATTGTCAAAATCCATCCAGTAACAAACTCCATGAGAGTTCAATGTACAAAAATCAGCGTCCTGATAATTTAAGATTCCATCTGAGTCATTATCAAAAAAATAATCAGCACCCCAACATGCGAATGAAGTTGCAGTATCACCACATATTTCTTGTACATCGGGAATACCATCATTGTCATCATCAATATCTCTTATATCAGTTACACCATCTCCATCCATATCAGGCACATAACAGCACATTGTAATTCCACCAAATGCAATTGCTTGCTGTGCTGGATACGCTTCATCCGGACCTGCTATATATCGAACAACTATACTATCAATTGGATCAACTGAATTTGCATAAACAGTACCTTCATCGTCCAATGGATTTGAGTTGTTATCAACCCCTGATGTCCAGTTTGCGGTAATAGTATCACCGCTTATCGTATAGTTTGATACAGCAGCATCGGCTTCAACATAATATACACTAACAGGAGTGCCATTGTTATAAAGCTCAACAATAATTCTGTCCTGAAAAGAAGAGTGTCCTGCAGGTGCATCATTTAAATCAGATGCATCTATATCAGTGATTAAAAAATCATTAAGAACAATCTCCGTATCAAATGACCATGAAGCAATAATTTCATCTCCTGGAGAATATGCGGTATTTGGACTTGCACCATTTGCTATATTATCCATATAAAAGGTCATATAACCTGCTCCATAAGCACCGTTTGATTCTGTTCTAACATCATCCCAAACATTGTCAGGATTATAAAACGTGAAATCAATCTCAACATTTTTAGAACAACCTACGACCGTCCAGCTTGCTGAAGTGTCACCTGCGGTTAAAACCGATTGCGAACCTGAACCAGCTCCTTGCCAAGAATAATCGGCCGACCCATCTGGGCATTGAGCGTACGTAATTGAAAAGAAAAATAGGCAGATGAGGGGTAGTAACCCTCGAGTTTGTAGTAGTAGTTTCATCATGTAAGTAATTAGTAGTTGATTCAAATATAGACAAATTATTCCCATTATGAAACTTTTTACACAATAAATCCACTTTTTTTTAGTTATTCCTTCATTTTGTACCCATTACTAGGCACTTAAATTACATTCGCCTGACTTCAGTAACTTTGCATCACCAATAATTAAGAAATAGAAAATGGGGAACCATCATCACCATAACAACACCTCTGGAAAGAATTTAAAAATTGCTTTCTTTATCAACTTAGGTTTCACCATTTTTGAAATTATTGGAGGTATTTACACCAATAGTGTTGCTATTATGTCCGATGCAATTCACGATTTAGGCGACAGTTTATCATTAGGCACTTCGTGGTATTTAGAAATAAGATCTAAGAAAAAATCAGATAAAAAATATTCATTCGGATATGCAAGATTCTCTTTGCTTGGAGCATTATTAAATTCTGTTGTGTTAATAGTAGGGTCTATTTTCATTATCAACGAAGCAATTACCCGGATAATACATCCAGAATCTTCAGATGCAACAGGCATGGTTTTCTTCGCTATTGTGGGCATTGCAGTAAATGGTTATGCTGCTTGGAAACTAAGCACCGGTAAAACAATGAATGAAAAAGTGGTTTCATGGCATTTGTTAGAAGATGTTTTAGGCTGGGTTGCTGTTCTAATTGTTGCAATCATTCTATACTTTAAAGATATTCCTTATTTGGACCCTGCTCTATCGCTAGCAATAACTGCATATGTTTTATGGAATGTAATCAAACGCTTGCGTGAAACATTGTTCCTATTTTTACAAGGAATTCCAAAAGACATTAACTATACACAAATTGAGGAGAGAATATTGGGAGTTAAGCATGTTGGCAGTATGCACCACACTCATATTTGGTCACTAGAAGGTGAGCACCATGTATTTACTGCTCACATAAAGATTAATGATGCAATTAATCTAGATGATTTAGTGAAACTTAAATGCGAAGTGAAAGATATATTAAAGGAATACCCATTTAGACACTATACTATTGAAACAGAACCCAATAACGAATCATGTGATTTAACAGAATTTTAATGGGATGGTTTAGAAATACATTTGGCCCTTTTAAAAAGGAAGTATGGACTGAAGTTTCCAAACAACTTGGTGCACAATTTATTGATGGTGGTTTTTGGAAAAAAGACAAGATTAGGTATCAACACAAGAATTGGGTTATAGAAATGGACACCTATTCCACTGGTGGCAAAAATAGCAAAACCTACACCCGATTAAGAACATGCTATATAACCTTAGACCATTTTCAATTTAGAATGTATGAGGAAAACATTCTTTCTCCTTGGAGTAAGAAACTTGGTTTACAAGATATTCAAATAGGAATTGCTGACTTTGATGATAAATACATGCTCAAAAGCAATAACATTGAGACACAAACTCATAAACTTCTCAAATCAACATCCATTCGTGAACTAATTAAATCTGTTGATGGAATTCGATTGAGTATTCAGGATTACGAAGGTTTTTTCTTTAGTAAATCTCCGAGTAATTTACAGCTTATTTATTTTGAAGAACGCGGAATACTAAAGAACAAGCAGAAAATCACCAATTTGTTCGCGTTGTTTTGTCTTATTTTGGATCAGCTTGTTGAAATAAAATCTGCCAATGAAGAAGATCCTAAATTTAATCTTTAGACCAAGCCCTTTAATAAGGCTTTCATGCTCACTTCTTTTGAAATAATTGAACTTAATTCTTCAATTTTCACTCGACGTTGCTCCATACTATCCCTAAATCGGATTGTAACTTCGCTGTCTTCCAAACTCTCGTGGTCAACAGTTATACATATAGGGGTACCTATAGCGTCTTGTCTTCTGTATCGTTTCCCAATACTATCTTTCTCTTCATAATAGCAATTGAAATCGAGTTTAAGATCTTTGAATATTTCATGAGCCAATTCTGGCAGACCGTCTTTTTTTACAACTGGAAGTATTGCACATTGAAACGGGGCGAGAGCTGCTGGTAGCTTCAACACAGTTCTAGTTTTACCCTCTCCTAAGTCTTCTTCTTGCAACGAATTGCTCATTAGAACTAAAAACATTCGATCTAAACCAATACTTGTCTCCACTACATAAGGAATAATATTTTCATTTGTTTCATTGTCGAAGTATCTCTGTTTCTTACCTGAAAACTCCTCATGTTGTTGTAAGTCAAAATCTGTTCTAGAATGAATTCCTTCAACTTCTTTAAACCCAAAAGGGAAATCATACTCAATATCAACTGCGGCATTTGCATAATGAGCAAGTTTCACATGATCGTGATATCTGTATTTTTCAGGATTAGTTCCTAAATTTTTATGCCATTTTAAACGATGTTCTTTCCAGTATTCATACCATTTCATTTCGGTTCCAGGTTGAACAAAAAATTGCATTTCCATTTGTTCAAACTCCTTCATTCGCATTATGAACTGTCGAGCAACAATTTCGTTTCGAAAGGCTTTACCTGTTTGGGCAATTCCAAATGGCAATTTCATTCTACCCGTTTTTTGGACATTGAGGTAGTTTACAAATATTCCTTGAGCAGTTTCTGGTCGAAGATAAATTTGACTCTCTCCATCGGTTGCACTCATTTGCGTACTATACATCAAATTAAATTGACGCACTTCAGTCCAATTCTTGCTTCCACTTACTGGACATGCAATACCTAATTCATCAATTAGCTCTTTTACTTTTTGAAGCTCGCCACTTTCTAAACCTTCTTTTAATCGTGCATCAATATCTTCTATCTTTTGATTGTTTCTTTTAATGTTTGGATTGGTGGCAATAAATTGTGCTTCATCAAAATCGTCACCAAAACGTTTTTTGGCTTTATTGATTTCCTTTAGATTCTTAACACGATATTTTTCTTGGTAATCTTCGATCAATACATCCGCTCTATATCGCTTTTTTGAATCCTTATTATCAATCATTGGATCGCTGAATCCATCTACGTGACCACTAGCTTTCCAAACTTTTGGTGCCATAAATATCGACGCATCTAGACCAACAATATTATCATGTAATTGCACCATGCTCTTCCACCAATACTCTCGAATATTATTCTTTAGTTCTACCCCATTCTGCCCATAATCATACACCGCAGCTAACCCATCATAGATTTCGCTACTTGGGAATACAAAACCATACTCTTTAGCATGAGAGATTACATTTTTAAATAATTCTTCGGACATTGATAAATATTTTCTGCAAATTTATTTCTCTATTCGTTATTGCCTAATAACTTTTTACAATCGCCTTTGAATAACATTGGCATATCATCATCCTCTTCACAAAGGTGATATTTATTCGATTTTATTATTTCCTTTGTCACACTGAAACTTCTTAAAACAGATTTCTTAAAAAATGCGGGCACCCTTTTTAGTGGTTCTCTCATAGCACAAATCATTGGATTTGGGGCTTTGTTTATTTTGGGCAGAATCTATGACCCCGAGCAATTTGGTGAACTTGAAGTACTTCTTAAAATTTCAGCAGTATTTATTGCAATTGCAGGATTTCGTTACGAAATGGCAATTGTTGTAGAAAATGAAGCGAGAAAGGCACGCGACTTAACACGGTTGTCAATATTTCTTAATTCTATCATTAGTAGTATTCTCCTAATTCTCATCCTCCTGTTTAGACAACAATTTTCTCATTGGCTTGGGATTACAAATCACAACATCTTGTTTGTTATTCCATTGATTGTTTGGTTAAGTGGTTGTGCTGAAGCAATTATTCTTTGGAGGAATAGGGAAAAGAAGTATAGGACTATTTCAGTTAATAGAATTGCCACATCAGCATCAGCTACGGGATACAAGCTTTCACATCCATTTATTGCATCTATTCCTATAAATGGATTAGTTCTTGGTCAAGTTATTGGCCAGCTAGTGGCTCTTGTCCATATTGCATACAAACTACCCTTTAACCTATTTCGGACCACAAAAAAGCGTTTAAAGGAAGTTGCTCAGTTGTATAAAAGCTTCCCAATCTACAGTATGCCATCGGGTCTTTTGAACTTACTTGCCACGAGCATGCCCGTTTTCCTTATTTCCTATTATGCAGGTCAAAAAGCGACAGGCTATTTTGCTTATGCATTTAAACTATCCTATTTACCTCTAGGAATGATAGCTTTAGCAATGGGACAAGTTCTTTTTGAACGACTTTCTCGCATGAAGGATGATCGAACTGAAACAGCTGAAATATCACAGAATTTATTAAAACTGCTTGTTGGAATAAGTGTGATCCCAGCAATTGTTCTATTCTTTTGGGGTGAAGAATTAATGGTTTGGGCAATGGGCAGTAAATGGAAAATTGCTGGCGTTTACGTTGAGAATACCATTCTATTTTACATCGCAATGTTTGTTAGTAATCCGTTCTTTTGCACATTCGACGTTTACAAAAAGTTAGATAAAGAACTATTATTCAACATAGTGTTTATTGCTGCAAGCACACTAAGCATGATATTGGCATACCACTACTATCAAAGCACGCTAATTGCACTTCAATGGTATAGCCTAGTTGGTATTCTTCTAAGAATCGGCATATTACACTACTTCTTTGGTTTGGTTGGTAGGCACAAGCTTACAATTTTGCTATTGGTTACAGCCATTGCTGGTTGCATTTACTATATACTGCAATTTCAATAGTTTAGAGCATACACAAAATTTTTTTTATCTTGATAAATCAGTTTAAGGTTCTCATTCGTTTTCTTTTGTTTGAAAAGAGCATGACTGACACCTTTACTATGCAGGTATGCTAAATCTTGGTTTGAAAGCGAGTGATAATAATTATCGGCAGTGCTATAAAACTTAAATCCAACAGTATTTTTTGACCAGCTTCCGTAAACATCGGCTATTCTTTGACCCCATTCTTGCACAAAGTCAGCTTTGGGGTCTACCGATTTATAATCTACATAAACAGACCGTTCTGATCC
>JABDQY010000019.1 GCA_013042025.1 Bacteroidia bacterium | reverse complement strand
CAATAATCCAATTTGATTCAACACTTTTCTTCGAATAAACATAAACGCTCCCGACAAAATATCTACAGCATTGGTCTCATTTTTAGGTAAATATCCCAAATGATACTTGCCAAATTTCTTTGATTTTGGGAATAGTTTGTTCAACCCAATCATTTTATAAAGGGCTACTTCAGGAGTAGGTAAGCCCCGTTTACTTTCTGGTAAAAAGCTTCCCTTTCCATCTACCATATGGACACCGCAGGCTCCAGCATCCGCAGTATTATCCATAAATCTTATCAGTTTGGAAAAACAGTTCTCTGGAACAATAGTATCAGGATTAAGTAAAAGTATGTATTCCCCTTTACTGATTTTAATAGCTTGATTATTTCCCTTGCTGAAACCAACATTATCCTTATTGGCGATGACTTTGATTCTTGGAAAATTTTCTTGAAGCATATCAACAGAGCCGTCCACAGAGTTGTTGTCTACCACAATAACTTCTGCGTCAATATTATCTAAAGCCTTTTCAACTGACTTTAAGCATTGCTCTAAAAAATGTTTTACGTTGTAGTTTACTATAACAACTGATAGCTTCATATGCAGTGCACAAACATACAGATTTATATAACCTAAATCGGTCAAATACTCTACTAATTAAAATAGCGTTTTAAATTCGCGTACATTTAGATGAATTTCCAAAATCCAAATTTCTTGTGGGCTCTTTTTTTAGTGGCTATACCAATAGTGATTCATCTTTTCAATTTTAGGAAATATAAAAAAGTAATATTCAGTAATGTGCAAATGTTAAAGCACATTCAAACTGAAAGTAAAAAAACGCGACAGATCAAAAAATGGTTAGTGCTTGCTACACGTATCTTGGCTATTTCAGCCTTAGTGTTTGCCTTTGCTCGTCCTTATATTCCGCTAAATGGAGTTTCACAAGGGGCCAATCTAGTAAGTGTTTACTTGGATAATTCGCAGAGCATGAATGCAGAAGGAGAGGATGGACAGCTTTTTGAGAATTCCAAAAACTTAGCACGTGAACTAATAGGAAACCTTCCTCCGGAGTCAAAGGTTCAGATAATTGATAATACGCTTAGTCCATTTTCAAATAAGCTACAATCTACATCCAATGCTATTAAAATAATTGATGACATGGATATCACCTTTCATCCAAATGACCTATCTAAGGTGCTGCAAAGGGTGAATAACGTTTATGTCTCAAATGATTTTAGTTCGCAACAAACAATTGCTATTAGTGATTTTCAGAATAATGGATTACCACAATCTGCACTAATTGATAGCAATATTCAACTAAATTTCCTTCAGGTTGAACCTGTCAAGCTGCAAAACTTATCGATTGATTCTGCTTGGCTAAGTGAACCGATTTCTCGTGCAGGGGAACCTGTAAAGTTGAAAGTAAGAGTTGTTAATAACGGCACAGATCGAGTAGAATCTTCGTCGATGGTCCTTAAAATTAATGAAGTTCAGCAAGGGATTGAGAGCTTCAGTTTAGATGGAAACTCTGAGCTGATTTTAGATGTTGCATTTACTCCATCAACAGCGGGTTGGATAGAAGGAGAATTGAGTATAGACGATGTTCCTGTAGTTTTTGACAATAATTATTATTTCACCATTTTGGTCAAGAAAAGCATCAATGTATTGCAAGTAGGATCCGCTTCCAATGAAATCAGAAAGATATTCGAAAATGATGCTAGTTTCAATTTAAAGTCCACTTCTAGCAGTTCAATTGACTTTGGAAGCTTAGAGAGTTATGATTTTATAGTTCTTAATGGTTTAAGTGAGATTACAAGTGGTTTAGCTGAACAACTAAAACAATTTGTTTCGAAAGGCGGGAACCTATTGGTTATACCTTCAGAAAAGAAGCCCGACTATAGTTTTCTTGAAACAGCATTAGGTACAAGAGCATATGGGTCGCTTCAGCAAAAAGACCTTAGTATCCGTTCTGCTGATCTAAAACATCCTTTTTTTAAAGGAGTATATTCTTCAATACCTAGAAATATTTTATTGCCAAAGATTGCTAAGTGCTATGAATTAAGTCCAGCTTCAAATAGCCAAAACATATTGCAGCTAAAAGATGGCACCGCTGTTCTTAGCAAGACGTTTTCAGGACAAGGAGCTGTTTATCAATTTGCTCTTCCTCTTAATAAATCATTTAGTAATTTCTCTAATCACGAATTGCTTGTGTTAACAATGCTTAATATGTCATTTAGTACATCAAACAAACAACAAATTGCATATAACTTATTTCATCCAAGTGCCATAAATGTATCTTACTTCTCAGGATCAGAGTCTAATCTCAGCCTTCAGAAAGACGACAATAACATATTTGTTGAGAGCTCTTTAGGTGGAGGAAGACTCAAATTTTGGCTAAATGAAACGATAAGTGATGCCGGATTATATGATATCGTAAACACTGCTGGAGATTCTATTGCTAAAGTAGCTTTAAATAACACCCGATTAGAATCCAAACAGGACTATTTTGAATCAGAAGAATTGAAAGGATTATTCCCGTATAATCAAGTGGTAACAAGCTCTGCAGTGAGTGCATCTGTGAAAAATATTACAAGTTCACTTGCTTCTGGGAAAGCCTTATGGAAAATCTTCATCCTACTTAGTTTGATTTTTCTCCTAATGGAGATACTTTTGTTGAGATTTTTAAAATCATAATAAAGCGTGCCTAAATCGTATCTTATTCGCAAAGCAACCATTATCTCTCCAGGGCATTCAAATCATTTAAAAAAATCGGATATACTAATTGCCAATGGTTTAATTGAAAAAATTGGAACTAAAATTAATGCAAAAGCGACGGAAATTTCAGGTAAAGAATTGTATGTTTCGGTGGGTTGGTTCGACCTAAAAACACATCTAACGGATCCTGGTTTTGAATTCAAAGATTCATTGGAAAACATCTTAGAAACCGCTGCTAGTGGTGGATTTACAGGAATTTGTACGTTGCCTAACACTCAGCCAGTAGTAAACACTAAGTCGGCGATAAATTATTTGAAAAAAATTGCAGAAAGTGCTATAACAAACCTGTACCCAACGGGTATGGTGTCTGATGAGCAGAATGCAGAAAACCTCGCCGAAATATTTGACATGTTTACAGCTGGTGCGTCAGCATTTACAAATGGCGATATTCCAATCTCAAATGGCCTGTTAAAAAAAGCATTGCTTTATACCAAGCCTTTTAATGCAACTATAATTTCTCAACCAATTGATATGACGATACATCAAAATGGTTTAGTCAATGAGAGTGAAGCAACGGTTCATACTGGTTTAAAAACTAGTCCAACCTTGGCAGAATACATAAGTGTAAAGCAGCAAATAGAGATTGCAGAGTATTGTGATGCTCCATTACATATTGGCGGAATTACTTGCAAGCAATCTGTAGATCTTATTGCAGCTGCCAAAAAACGAGGATTGAAAATAACTTGCGATACATCAATTTTTAATCTCTGTTTTACTGACAATGAGGTATTAACCTTTGATGAGAATTTTAAGATTTATCCATTATTAAGAAGTGAGATTGATCGAAAGGCATTAATAAGGGCGGTAAAATCAGGTGTTATTGATGCTATATCTAGTAATCATAACCCACAGAATATTGAAAGCAAGCAAGTAGAGTTTGATTATGCTGATTTTGGCTCTTTAAGTTTACAGTTTATTTATCCATGGTACCTACAATATTTATCTAAAAGCATTGATTTTGAGGTTTTTGTAGAGCGATTTACAGCAGGTGCTAGAAATGTGTTAAATCTGGATAATCCTGAGATTATAGAAGGCCAAAAAGCAAATGTTACTGTATTTGATGCAAAGGAGAATTGGGTATTCAATCAAGAAACAAATAAGTCATTGTCTCGAAACACCCATATGTGGAACAAAGAAATTGTTGGTAAGGTGGTGGCAGTTTTCAATGAAAATAAAGTAAACTTGTATTCATAATATGGAAAATTATAAACCAGCAATAAGTCGTGGAATAACTATGGGGGTCATAGGTATTCTAGTTTTCTTAGTCATTTATGCAATCGACCCATTTTTATTTGCTAAACCAGCTGGATGGATCACATCTCTTGCAATCAATTTCATAGCACTTCCTATAGTGTTTATGATTTTAGCAGCCCGTGATTGTAAACCCAATTTTAGTCCATATAACTTTGGAAAAGCATTTAATGCAGCGTTTTTTACAGGTGTTGTATCTGCACTTATAGCTCTTGTTTTTAGTGTCATTTTTACAATGGTAATTGATATAACTTGGGAACAAGGAGTTCAAGAAGCAGCATTGGAAAGTACCCAAGAGTTAATGGAAAAAATGGGAGCACCAGATGAGTCTATTGAAGAAGCAATGGAGCAAGCAAAGGTAAAGATGGAGGAATCTCCTAAAGGAATTATGGCACAGCTCATACGAACAGGACAAATGCTAGTATGGTATGCTATTCTAGCTTTAATTGTTGGAGCAGTTCAAAAGGAAAAGAAGAAGGAAGAGCTATTTGAATAAATTGGATATATCTATAGTAATACCGCTTCTCAATGAAGAAGAATCCCTACCAGAATTATTTGCTTGGATTAAGCGAGTAATGGACGAGCATAAATTTAGCTTTGAAGTTATTTTTATTGACGATGGCTCTACAGATAATTCGTGGAATATCATTGAAGGATTAAAAGAAAAACATTCAGAAGTAAGTGGTTTAAAGTTTAGAAGAAACTACGGGAAATCTGCCGCATTAAACGAAGGATTTAAACTAGCTACAGGGAATTCGGTTTTCACCATGGATGCAGATCTTCAAGATAGTCCAGAAGAACTTCCTGAAATGCACAGAATGCTATGGGAAGATGGATTTGATTTGGTGAGTGGCTGGAAAAAGAAACGCTACGATCCAATTACTAAAACAATTCCAACTAAGTTGTACAACTGGGCTACTCGAAAAATGAGTGGCATCTACCTGCACGATTTTAATTGTGGTTTAAAGGCATACAAAAATGATGTTGTTAAAAGCGTTGAAGTGTACGGCGAAATGCACCGTTATATTCCGGTTATCGCCAAGCAAGCAGGTTTCAAGAAAATTGGAGAGAAGGTTGTTCAGCATCAAGCTAGAAAATATGGGGAAACCAAGTTTGGATTAATGCGTTTTGTGCGTGGGCCTCTTGATTTGCTAAGTATCATTTTCATGTCGCGTTTCAGCAAGGCTCCTATGCACTTTTTTGGAGTGTGGGGTGCAATAGCTTTTGTTCTTGGATTTCTGTTAACAGCCTATGTTTTAATATCTAAACTAGTAGCCCTGAGCCAAGGAATAAGACAAACATTGGTTGCAGATAACCCACTATTTTACATAGCTCTAACGATGCTTGTTGTAGGATCTCAAATGTTTATTGGAGGGTTTTTAGGTGAAATGATTAGCCGAAATGCACCGAATCGAAATAAATACGAAATTTCAAAGAAAATAGGTTTTGAATAAGAAGATTGTAATTGTTGGACCAGCTCATCCATTGAGAGGTGGACTTGCAACATACAATCAATTGCTTGCAACCAAATTACAGGAGCAAGGGCATTCTGTTAAAATTATAACATTTAGTCTTCAATATCCTTCTATTCTATTTCCCGGGAAGACTCAATTCTCATCTGATTCAAAACCGAATAATTTAGACATCGAAGTTTCTTTAAATTCAGTAAATCCATTGAACTGGATTTCAATTGGAAATAAGATTAAAAAGCAGAAACCGGACTTAGTAATATTTCGATATTGGATGCCATTTATGGGTCCGTGTTTAGGCACTTTAGGAAGAATCATTCGTAAGAATAAATATACTAAAGTAGTTGCTATTACAGACAATATTATTCCACACGAAAAAAGATTTTTTGATACTCCTTTTACCAAGTATTTTCTTGAAAGTTGCGATGGTTTTGTAACCATGAGTGAGGCAGTATTAGAAGATTTAAAAAAGTTCAATGTCTCTAAATCCGCAGTATATAATCCACACCCCATGTATGAAAGCTTCGGCCCATTGTTGGATAAGGACAAAGCAAAAGAAAAGCTGGGATTACATAAAGACTCAAACTATTTGCTCTTTTTTGGATTTATTAGAAAGTACAAAGGATTGGATGTTCTTTTGGAAGCATTTGCGGATAATCGAATACAAGAAATGGGAGTGAAGCTGATTATCGCAGGAGAATATTACGATAGCCCAGATGCGTATCAAAAAATCATTGAGAAGCACAACCTAAGTGCAGCACTTATTCAAGCGAACGATTTTATTCCAGATAGTGAGGTCAGCACCTATTTTAGTGCATGTGATATGGTTGTTCAAACGTATAAAACGGCTACACAAAGTGGAGTTACTCAAATCGCTTATTTCTATAACAAGCCAATGTTAGTAACCAATGTGGGTGGATTGGCTGAACTTGTTCCTCATCACAAGGTAGGATATGTTACGGAAGTGAATGTGAAAGAAATTGCAGATTCAATTGTTGATTTCTATACCAACAAACGCGAAGCAGAATTTACTGAACATGTAAAATTGGAGCGTAATCGTTTCACATGGGTTAGCATGATTGCTAAGCTCTTTGAAGTGGGTGAATAAAAGGTTGCTTGACTTTTTAGTATTGACTTTCGAATGCTCCAATATCAGGAGTTGCATCACGAGTTCTATCGCAGTAGTCGTCGGTTATTGGAGGAGCCAGCACTACACCTTTATCTTTAGCAGCAGAAAGCGTATCTAAATCAAAATCAAATTTTAGGACATTTTTAAATTTTGGATCTAAATTAATAAGATTATTTGAACCAGATCCACTATAAATAGCATCGTTTGTTCGAAGTAGATTGTAATCAACAACAGAAGGAGAAATCACTTTAGTCAAATCTAAATCTCTTCCTATTTCCCCATCACTATATACTCCATCAATAATGTTGTTTACAAAATAGAATTGAATATCATGGGTGCTTATGATATTATTGAACTCGTCACGATTTATATTAAGATATGCAAAGGTTGGTCCTTGGCTGCTAAAGTCTTTCCCACCAGTGTAGAAG
>JABDQY010000012.1 GCA_013042025.1 Bacteroidia bacterium | reverse complement strand
GTACAGGGCCTATATGCTTAAATTCTTCATGATATTTATTCAAAAGAATAAAGCTACGTTTAAGAGAAGACTCTTTGCTTATTTCTTCTACTTTTTTGGTAAGTTCAATTTTAGCTTCTAAGTTCTTTCTTCTGTCTAGTTCTTTTAACTCGATATTTATACTGTGGTTATCATAGAAACGATCAAGTAAACTATTGTACTTGTCCCATAAGTCACTGACTTTTTCTTTAGGTAAAACACGTATTGTTTTCCACTTCTTTTGAATTTCTTTAACCTCATTTATACTCTCTGAAGTTTCGTCTTTTTGTACTAACTCTTCAAGAGACTTCAAAAGACCTTCTTTGATTTGAAGATTCTTCTTTTTTTCGTTTTCAATTCGCTCTTTTTCTTCCTTTCGAGCCTTCTTAATTTCTTCTGAAATTTGTTTAAATTGAGCTTGTAAATCTTGTTTTACAAAACTAAACTTGGCTTCTTCGTCTTCATTATCAGCATTAAATGCACTTTGAGCTTCTGCTTTTTCTTGGTCAAACTTCTCGTTAAAAATAGGCTTAATTGCATTAAATCGCTTCTGAGCAGCAGCAGGGGTAAGCACTAATACTTTTTGGGCTTCACTCAAGATTTCTTCAGTGGGCAATTCAACAAGTTTATTGCTATCAAAGGCTTCTTCAGCTTCTTCGTCTAAAATCTCATTTTGTAGCGACTCGTTTAATTCATCACTTTGTGATGTTTCAGTAGCCTTCTCAACTGCATTTTCTGCTGGAATTGGGCTATCGCCTTCGATCTTAGTATTGTCTAAATCCTCGTTCATTCGTTTGATAAAAAAGAGTGCAAAAATCGTATTTTTGAACCGAAATGCCAACAATTCTCAAACAAGGTAATGTAAAGATAATTGAGTGCCCCCGAGATGCAATGCAAGGGATACTAGATTTTATACCTACACAGGTTAAAATTGAGTACCTAAACAAACTCCTAAAAGTTGGTTTTGACACAATTGATTGTGGCAGCTTTGTTTCACCCAAAGCAATACCTCAGATGCAAGATACCCAAGAGGTTATGGAGAATTTAGACTTAGAATCCTCTGATAGTAAACTGTCTGTTATTGTAGTAAATGAACGAGGAGCCAACGATGCGGTTTTGCATCCACAAGTGGATTATCTGGGCTATCCTTTTTCTATTTCCGAAAAGTTTCAACAACGCAATACAAATAAGTCCATTAAAGAATCTTTGGAGCTTGTGGAACGAATTAATGAATTAACCGTTTCTAAGGATAAAGAAATGGTTGTTTATATCTCCATGGGTTTCGGAAATCCTTATGGTGAAGATTGGAATACCGGGATTGTAGTTGATTGGGTTGGTAAGTTGCGAAATTTGGGCATTAAACATTTTTCAATATCCGATACTGTTGGTGTTTCTATACCTGATAATATAGCTAAAGTCTTTTCTGGATTGATTAAGGCATATGACGATGTTGAGTTTGGAGCACATTTTCATACAACACCATTCGCGTGGAAGGAAAAAGTAGAAGCTGCTTATGCCAATGGATGTTCCACTTTTGATGGTGCAATTAAAGGGTATGGAGGTTGTCCGATGGCCAAAGATGAGTTAGTAGGTAATATGCCTACAGAAAGGTTAATTGAATATTTTGGCTTTGAAGAACTACAACTAAAAAAGGCTCCTTTTGAAGAAGCCTTTTTGAATGCTGAAAAAATATTTTCTAAATATCAATGAGTCACAATTAGCTTAGTCGCTATGTTCAAATCATCTCCTACAACTGTTATGTAATAAGAACCATTCGGCATATCTTTAGTGCTAATTTGTTGTAATCCGCTTAAATCACGTATCAAACTTCCTTGCATATTATATAAGCTAACTTTTGTGTGCGGAGTGTTTAAACTTGGATCTAATTTTAGATTAACAATGTCGTTTGAAGGATTTGGGTAAACTGAAATTAGATTACTTGCATTATACCTTTCTACACTGCCTACAGAAGAGACACTAAAGTATGCATCAACAGTTTTAGAGTCAGTTCCATAATCGTTTGTAATTTCCAATGAAACTTCAAAGAATCCAACTACTTTAAAGCTAATTTCTACCGTTTCGGTTGTTAAATCACCTGTGTGAATATCATATGTGGTTGGAGTAATTGTCCAAAGACGTGAAGTTGCAGCTTGACCCGTAGAAATATCGCTTAAAACAATTTTTTCGTCGATAACTAAATCTCGTTCAGGAGCAATGAAGTTAGCTGTAGGAGCAAGGTCGTTAATGGTTATTTTTCGAATTACACTACTTGCAATGGCACCACTGTTTTCACTTACAAATAGATTTCCATTTCCATCTGTCGTAACATCACTGATTTCAGTAAATGCAGCATTTGATCCATTTCCATCTGTTAGAGCAAAAGAACTTTTGTCTCCTGCAAATGTTGTAACCGTATTACTTGATTCGTTTATTGCTCGAATTGTATTTTGATCACCAACATAAACAACCCCATTTACTACTGCGATTCCTTTAGGTACCTTAAAACGAGCAGTGGTTAATGTTCCGTCTGCATGTTGAGAGTTAGGACCTGAGGTTGGACCAGCCAATGTTGTTGTTGCTCCCGATATTTTGTTTATTTTACGCACATTACAATTCCATTGATCTGTTACAACAATGTGATTAGCATCATAAATCGCAACACCCCAAGGACCTCCAAATCGAGCGGCAGAACCAGTTCCATCAGTTGTTCCTTCAACACCTGGAGAACCAGCTAGAGTGGTAACTACGCCACTAGGTGATATTTTTCGAACTGTGTAGTTGTTATAATCCGTTACATATAAATAACCATCGCTATCAATTGCAACACCTGTCGGACTATTAAAACTTGCTGAGGTCCCAGTGCCATTTGCACTTCCAGGTGTACCATTGCCTGGTAGTCCAGGAGTTGGTGCGGTCCCAGCAAAAGTTGTTACATTCTGACCGTTTCCTAGATTATTAAACTTATCAATTTTTCGTATACAATGGTTTGCTCTGTCTGCAACGTAAATGTTACCATTTGCATCTGAGGCCATACCACTTGGATTCCTAAACGTAGATGAAGTACCTAAAGCGTTCTTGTAACCTTCAGATGAAGTTGGACTTAAGGGGCTACCGGCTCTTATGTATAATAAGTTGTTGTGAACTGTACGAACTTTATTCCTTTCCGAAATGTACATTTTACCATTCGGATCAAAGCAAATACCTTCTGGAAGACTAAAGTATGTATTGTCTAATGCAACACCTGAACTTGATTCGTAGTTGTTAAATGCATCGTTGTTTGCTATACCCGCATACGTTGTAACCGTCTGGGCATAAGCAGTCATTCCATAAATAATGGATAATAATAGTAGTGTTTTTTTCATAATATATTATAGTAATGTATAGTAATGGTTAGATGCTTGATATAAACTGATTAACGGAAGTTTCAATGTCATTAGAGATATTTCCATAATCTCTTTTCACAAATTTATCTCCAGTAATGTGTTCAAATAATTCGATGTATCTATCGGATACACTTTTAACAAAATCATCTGACATAATGGGTATCTGTTGTCCTTCTAGTCCTTGGAAATTATTTTCAATTAACCACTGTCTAACAAACTCCTTTGAAAGCTGGCGTTGTTTTTCACCCTTAGCTTGAATTTCTTCATAACTGTCTGCATAAAAATAGCGTGAGGAATCAGGAGTGTGAATCTCATCGATTAATACAATTTCATCGTTGTGTTTGCCAAATTCGTATTTGGTATCAACTAAGATAAGATTCTGACTTTCAGCGTGTTTAGAACCATGCTCAAAAAGTGCAAGAGCATTTTTCTCAAGACTTACTAACTCTTTTTTCTTTATAAGACGTTGAGCAACAATTTCTTCCTTTGAAATGTCTAAATCATGACCAGTTTCCGCTTTAGTGGTTGGAGTAAGAATTGGAGTTGGAAGTTTATCGTTTTCTTTTAAACCATCAGGTAATTCTTCACCACAAATGGTTCTTTTTCCTGATTCGTATTCTCTCCATGCATGACCAGCAAGATAGCCTCTGACAACAAATTCTACTGGGTATGGTTTGCACTTTAAACCTACAGTAACATGTGGGTCAGGTTCTCCAATTTTCCAATTTCTAACGATATGCTTCGTGTCGTCCAAAAACTTAGAAGCAATTTGATTTAAAACTTGACCTTTAAACGGTATTGGTGAAGGCAATACGTGATCAAATGCAGAAATACGGTCACTCGCTACAAGCACTATGTAATTGTCTCCAATAGAGTATACATCGCGTACTTTTCCTCTCATAAAATCCACCTGGTCTTTAAAGAAAAAGTTGGTAGAAATTAATGTTTCTTGTTCAATAGAACTCATAATTTGATTATCAAAAATAATTTTTTTTAGCTTCTGCTAGTGGTTTAACTTGTTTTGTGGAGCGAGTTTAGAAACTTCATTGAATCGACATTGTCAGCAAAGTCTTGAATATTAGGTTTTTGAGACTGGCCGTAGTCTACAGTGTCTACATTAGAATATTTACCCACAATACATTGAATATTTTCTTGATTATTTTTTATAAAGATGTCTAATTCCTCCTGGTTTGCATAGGTGAAGTAATTAAAGCAAGACAATGGTGCATTTAGTTCTTTCCTTTCTTTAGCTAGAACAAAGCCTGTATCTAGGTGTTGTTCATTGTTCATTAACAAGATAGCTCTGTGATAGGTGTAATTGTTGGCAAATTTGTTGTGATTCTCCAAATGGGTATACTGCATGAAATGATCTAAAACACGAGTAATGTCAAGTGAATCCGGTAAGGCCAACAGGCTAACATTTCTGCACCCTAAGCCAAAGTATTGAAACACATCGTCTCCCAAAAGGTCTAGTTCTTTGTCTGTTTCTGTTCCAGACAGAATGGCCATCGACTTTCTGTTTTTACGAAGGAGATGTGGAATGTCTTTAAAGTAGTGTTGAAAGTACCTAAAAGTGTTGTTGCTTCCAGTTGCAATTACTGCATCAATTTCTTGAATTCGATCAACGAAAGTGATACGTGATTTTAGGTTAGGAGCAATTTGTATGAGTTCTTCAAGGAGATAGGGAATTACATATTTATCATCTGAGGATGTTTTTATAACCGCATTATTTCCTGAAAGTAAAACACAAAGTACGTCGTGAAACCCAACCATAGGAATGTTTCCAGCCATAATAATACCAACATTCTTTGGATTAGCATCGTAACTATATGAAGAGCAAAAATTAGTAAGATTCTGAGTGGTAAGCTGCTCTTTCCAATTATTCAAAGCCAAATTATAATTGTCTTGAGTTAACCAATTGTTTTCTTCATAGGTACGGGTAATGGCTGCTTGCAGTTTTTCGTTATCTCGTGAAAAAGTATCTGCCAATTGAATTAGCGATTCAATGATTTTTTTCTGTTCTACCATTTTGAAGAGTGCAAATGTCTTCAATCTTTACAACTTGTTGAGACTTTTGTGACATAATTATCAAGCTAAAATCTGAAATTGTGCCCATGTCATGGAGGAAATTAGAGGGAGAGCCTCTAAAGGAAGATATTTTAATTGAAATTGAAAAAGCTCTTGAAAAAGAGAAAGGAAACCGCATTAAAGTCTGTATAGGTAGCGATTCACAGGTGAAAGGAAATATAACAGAATTTGCATCGGCCATTGTATTTCTCAGAGAAGGAAGAGGTGGCTTTGTGTTTGTTAAGAAGTATGTAACCGAGCGAAATTTTACGATTAAAGAAAGGATGATAGAGGAGGTTTCTGATTCTATTCAGTTGGCCTACAAGGTTTGTCCTTTGCTAGATAAGTACGAAGTAGAATTGGAAGTACACGCAGATATCAATACTGATCCCAATTTTAAATCCAACGTAGCATTTAAAGAAGCTATGGGCTATATATTAGGTATGGGCTATACATTCAAAGCTAAACCTGAGGCGTTTGCTAGCAGTTATTGTGCTGGTAGAGTAGTAAGTTAGCTTGTGCCCGCTCTCAAACTAGTAGTTGACACCGCTATATAATTGCTTAAATTTGAAGCATGAAAAAACTGTTCTTGATTATGATGGCTTTTGTTCCGATAATTTTATTCGCTCAAGCTGAGACTGATAATGATGCGGATCTAGAAACAGAAGATGATATTGTTTATGAAAATTACCTAGATGATGATGATGAACCCGATGAAGCGGAATCTGAAAACTTTGAGATGTGGGATGTAAGTGAGCGTGCAGAGTTTAAAGGAGGAGATGAAGGACTAAACAGGTATCTTGCAGGAAATATCCAATATCCAAAGGCTGCTTTAGAAAATGATACTTCAGGTACTGTAATGCTAATGTTTATTGTAGATAAGAAAGGAAGAATAAAGAATATTGAAGTGATAAGTAAAAGAATTGGTTACGGTTTAGAAGAAGAGGCAATTCGTGTAGTTAGAAGCACAAGTGGAATGTGGCAACCGGCTATGCAAAGAGATAAGCCTGTAAATATGCGTTTTAGACTACCTATAAGATTTGTATTGTATTAAATGAGAAACCTATTCTTAATTTCAATATTGCTTATCTTTTTGGGTTCGATAGCTCAAACGAATACCAACACAGATGAACAAAAAACAACCGTATCGGTTGCAACACCAGCAAAGTTTAATGGTGGAGAAGCAGCATTGCAGCGTTATTTAGCTAAAAAGACCGTGTATCCTGAACTAGCACTTGAAAATGATGTTCAAGGGGAAGTAATGGTAATGTTTGTTGTAAATCGTCAGGGAGATGTTGAAAATGTAACTGTGGTAAGTAAAAAAATAGGATTTGGGCTAGAAATGGAGGCTATGAGAGTAGTGAAGAGTACCAGTGGTATGTGGACACCAGCTATGCAAAAAGGTGAAGTGGTGGCTATGCGGTTTCAAATACCCATTCGATTTCATTTGGAACCCAAAACACCAAAAAAGAAAAAACGCAGAAAAAAATAAGCAAGTGGCAAGAATATTAGCACTAGACTACGGTGGAAAAAGAACTGGGATTGCTACCACAGATCCCTTGCAGATAATAGCAACTCCGCTTATAACGGTTGAGACTAAAGATTTGATGGATTATCTGTCAAAGTATATTTCAAGCGAAGAAGTTAGTGATATAGTAGT
Source organism: Bacteroidia bacterium (assembly GCA_013042025.1). Taxonomy (GTDB): domain Bacteria; phylum Bacteroidota; class Bacteroidia; order NS11-12g; family UBA9320; genus UBA9320. Next base: position 4,132 of record JABDQY010000012.1, on the reverse strand, counting down.
TGGTCAACCTACAAGACACGATGGAAGCTTGTCACCTATAGAAGAGAAGATTGTAGAATTTATTCAAGATTTTACTAAAACGCATCCAAGCGTTAAAATTCATCGAATAAATGAAATGTATTCTAGTAAAGACGCAATGCAAGCGTTAATTAAAAGTGGAGTGAAGAGAATGGGCAGAAGAGATAAGAAATTATTGGATAGCACCGCTGCAACCTTACTTTTGCAGGAATTTTTATACGATTGATGATTTATCCTATTAGAGCATACGGTGATCCGGTTTTACGCAAAGAGTGTGAAGATATTGAGGACTTCAATGATGACTTAATCAAATTAGTTGATGATATGTTTGAGACTATGGACGCCAGTGATGGTGTTGGGTTAGCCGCTCCTCAAATAGGTAAAGCAGTTCGATTGTTTGTTATTGACTCAACACTGTTTGATAAGGATGATGAGAACAATGGAACTCGACAAGCATTTATAAATCCGGAGATTATAGAAGAAGAAGGAGAGGAGTGGGCATTCGAAGAAGGCTGTTTAAGTATCCCCGATGTGCGGGAAGATGTTAATCGTCAGCCTAAAGTTACTTTGTCTTATACAACCATTGATAACAAAGAAGTAACGGAAACATTTGAAGGAATGAGTGCACGGGTTATTCAGCATGAATACGACCACATTGAAGGAATCTTATTCGTTGATCACATCTCAGCTTTTAAAAGACAATTGCTTAAAGGTAAATTGGCCAATATTTCTCGTGGAAAGGTTAATGTTCGTTATAGAATGAAGTTTCCAAAAAGGAAATAATGCTTAACTATCTCAAAATCTATCGTCCTATAAACATTTTGTTTATAGCCTTAGCCCAATGGCTATCAGCCTACTTTCTAAACTTTGAGGCTTCATATGTTTCTATTTATGATGGTGGATTGTATTGGCTAATATTAGGAACAGCGGCTTGTGCTGCTTTCGGATATTGGATAAACGATTTCCTTGATATAGATAGAGATGAGATAAATAAATCGCATTTCAAAGCTATCAAAAGTTTAAATCCCAATTTGGTTTATGTACATTTATTAGCCTTTGTTTCTATTGCTACTTATTGTGGAAATGTGCTAGGTACTTGGTTTATTCTCTTGTTTGCAATAACAATAGCACTGCTTTTTTTATATAGTAAATGGCTTAAAAATATTGCAGGATTAGGAAATCTCCTTATTGCTGCATTGAGCTTTGTTAGTGTTTATGCTGTTTCAGTTTTATTTCCTGAAGTTGACCGCTTGTTAATGTTACATTTTGCTATGCTCGCTGGGTTCCTAACACTTTGCAGAGAGCTCGTTAAAGACGCAGAAGACGTTAAAGGAGATTCAGAAACTAATGCTAAAACGTTGCCAATAGTCCTTGGTTTGGTTAATACGAATAACCTGATTTACATATTGTTACTGTTCATAATTTCCTTTTTAGTGATTTCACTATACTATCAAAGTAGATTTTTAACGAGTGCAATGCAGTTTGCATACTATGGTTATTATTTCTTATTTGTGATAGTTCCGCTTTATAAGGTGGCTATCGACGTTCGCTCTGCTCAATCAAAACAAGAATATGCTTTTCTTAGTAAAATATTGAAGTATACACTTTTCACAGGAGTTTTATCAATTTTGTTTTTCTAATGCAATTACTTCTAGGATCAAATTCACCACGTAGAAATGAGCTTCTAAGTCAAATGGGGTTTGACTTTAAAAAAGTATCTATTGAATGCGAGGAAACGTTTGATAATGTTGCCGTAGCTGATGTCGCGAAATATTTAGCTGAAAAGAAGTCAAAAGCATATACTTCATTATCTGATGAGGATCTTTTAATAACTGCTGATACCGTTGTAATACAAGGTAATAACATATTAAACAAACCATCTTCCGTTGAACATGCAAAACAAATGCTTAAGATGCTAAGTGGAACAACCCATTTTGTAAGAACTGGAGTTTGTTTGCGTACCTTAGACCAGACGATCGTTTTCGATAGTTTAACTGAAGTTATAATGGATGAGCTAACAGATGAAGAAATAGAGTTCTATATTCAGAAGTATAATCCTTTTGATAAAGCAGGAAGTTATGGAATTCAAGAATGGTTAGGACTAAACAAAATAAACTCCATAAATGGGTGTTTTTATAATGTTGTTGGACTTCCATGTAGTCAACTGTATAAACGTTTAATTGATGATTTTGGGTACGCGAAGTAAGATATTTATTGTAGCAATAATAATGAGTTTTAAACTCGTTGCACAAGACAAATCCTTTGGTTTACGAACTGGTTTAGAAACGAATTATACAGGAATAAATGCACTGTTAAATGGTGTATATGAAATTAATAACCATACGCTTGAGTTAGGTATAAACTACAATTTAGTTGATGGTTTTAGCAATAGTCCTGTTATTGGTCAAAATTTCTCTTATAGCTACACTTTAGCAAAAAGAAACAAATTGAGCACTTTTATTGGGTTTGAATATAGAAGACAAAAACCCATAAAGATTGTTAATGTGCAGCTGATAATGTACTCAATGGGAATGGAGTACAAGTTTACAGAACATATTACTGCTCACTCAAAAGTAGGCTATGGTGTGGCTGCAGAAAGAGCATTATCCTCTCAGAGTTTTAGTCAATCAAATATATTAACTGGTTATTTTCAATTAGGATGCGGATATCAATTTTAATTTCAGCAATCATTTTAATTGGAGGTAGTGCGTGTAACAAAACTTCTCCATTACAACAAAACGTGTTAATTTATGGTCATGGAGGTACAGGCTTTGATGTATTAAATTCAGCTTATGCTCCCAATACCATTCCTAGTTGCGAACTAGCACTTAGTTTGTACGATCTGGACGGAGTTGAGATAGATCTTCAATATACTAAAGAAGGCGATTTAGTGCTGTTTCATGATGATTTCCTTGAAAAATCAACACAATGCAAAGGAAGAATTAATGATTTGAGCTTAGATAGTATCTGCCAATGTATTTATAGAAAACAATATACAAATAGCTACAAGCACAACGTTTTAAGTTTTGATAGTTTTCTAAACCATTATGTAAGACACTGGCCTCAGAAAAGAATAAGCTTAAACATACAAGGTAGTTTTAATATTCCATACACTATAGATACGCTTGCCTCACGTTTCGTGAGAAAACTAAAAGAATACAATATTGGTGAATACGCATCGATTGAATGCGGTAGTACGTATTTCCTAAAAAAGATAAAGGAATATGATTCAACTCGACTTTGTTATGCAGTAGGGGGACAAAATGAATCATTCGTAAATGAGATTATAACATTAAATCTAGATGGAATAGTATGTCGCTTTTCAGAAACAGACAATGATCTTCAAAAAATGCTTGTAGACAGTGGCAAGCATATTACGCTCTATGATCTTAAGATTAAAAGAGACTATAAGGAAACCAATTGGAATGGAGTGCATAGTATGCAAACCGACAATCCAGTGGTTTCATTAAAATACTTTGGCCGCGATTAACCTACGTTGAAGTTGTAAAGTTGCTTGTAGTCAGCTAGTTCTTCACGTAGTTTTCTTCTTGCTACAAATATTCTTGTTTTCACAGTTCCAATTGGAATGTTCAATTTTTCAGCAATTTCATGGTATTTGAAACCAAGGGTATTCATCTCAAATGTAAGACGCAGGTCTTGAGGTAATGTATCGATAGCTCGTTCTAAATCTTCACGAATGAATTTCGTTTCACCGTTATTGAACGTATTATATGTTTTAGCAGAGTCAATAATGTATTGCTCTTCTTGGGTGTCCATGAATGTATTTCGCTTTGTATTTCTTCTGTAGTTGTTAATGAAATTATTTCTCATAATGGTCATCATCCAACCTTTTAGGTTAGTACCTTTCTTAAACTTGGTAGAGTATGTCAGTGATTTAAGGTATGTTTCTTGAACTAAATCGTTTGCATCATCCATGTCTTGGGTAAGTTTTAAGGCATAATTTCTAAGGATTTCTTTGTGATCCTGTATTTGGGTTCCGAATTCTATAGTTGTCATATTGTTTAATGTTATGGTTCAAATGTAAAACAAATATGTGTACATACAAATTAATTTGTTTAAGAAATTCAAAAAATACTTAAACAAACCTGTAAGT
>JABDQY010000011.1 GCA_013042025.1 Bacteroidia bacterium | reverse complement strand
GTTCTAGTAACTACGGGAATGAATTTTTTTGTATACGGTTTAAGTGATAATCTAAAAAATGGGTGGAGTGATGGTAGTGAAAACTACAAAGCAAGTTTGCCAATGTTAGGAGTTGGAGTTCCGTTGCTCACTATGACGTACAAACGCAAAGCCAAAAATTGGAAATTTAAAGGACAGGTGAATAGTTGGTGATTTTGAACATGCAAATTCAAGCAGAAGCCAGCCCTACTAGACTGACTTCTATTTGAATTTATCAATATTTCACAAACCGAACTCGCTGCAATATGCTTCCATCAAGACTGTATAGTCTAATAAGATAGGTTGATGCTCGAAGTTCAGATACGTCAATTTGCTCATGTTTGGAATCTAATGAGATTTCTTTAATTAGTTTTCCGTGTAGGTCCATTATCTGCATGTTGAGGTGTGTAATTCCTCTTTGTTTTAACCCATTAATTTGAATATTTAAATTGTCCCTTGTAGGGTTTGGATATACAAATAAATTTGGTGCGAACGATTCCAATTTTGGTATTCCAACAAATTCTGTGCTATCGGCCTGTTGAAATCCCTGGGAAAGAATTACTGATTGTGTAACACTAGACAATGTAGCGGACTCTCCAACGGTATAGCTAATCATAGCAGAACTATTCTGCACCGCTATTCCTGCAGTTGAAACCACTTGCCTTTCCAGGCTTTGTGCATTAACCCAATAGGGTAACCCAATGAGTAGAATGATAATTATAAATCGGTTCATAGTATAATTATTTTATTGTTCAATAGATTTTTGAATCGAATCTATGATAGACTTAAGTTCAAATATCTGTTTCTTGAGAGCCTCAATTTTAATATTTTGGGCTTGGTTTTCTGTTTGTTGAATTTCAATAATGGATTGTTGCTCCTGAATAGCTTTGGTCAAGTGAGGTACCAAGCCTGCATAATTGACAGCTTTGAACGTTTGCCCATTTTCTTGATAGTCCGCAATTGGTTTGCCATTCTCCCGCATCTTTTCTAAAATTCTATCTGGTAACGCAGGTTGATGAGTCACCATGGTCAGTTCAGGAAAAATGTTAGAGACCTCATCGGCCAAGAATCCTGTTTGTTGTCCTACAGGAAGATTCATGCCCCCAAAAAGATTTTGATTATACTGGTAATTATAAACTTGAAGAGAAAGCAGTTGATCTAAACTAGAATTACTCTCTTTGATATTTGACTTCAATTTAGAATCAGAAGGTAAATAAGATCCTGTGGTGTATACATTTCCTGTAAAATAGCCGGCATAATTGAAATCGCCACCGGTTGCATATCCATACAAACCATAGGTGAACATATTTCCAATAGTATTGTTAGCATTCGCACTTCCATAAACACCATAAGAATATTTTGAGCCTGTTCCTGTTGCATAGTTGTAACTGCCTCCATATAACCCATACGAGCTATAATTTCCTGTACCATTTCGGTATGCTACTGCAAGGTTACCTGTTACATTACCCGCAGTGGAAGAGGAACTATTTCCTAAGGTAATACTTGTGTTTTCACCGTAAGCTGTTCCCCCATTTGTAATATCTATCACATTGTAAGAGCCATACGTTAAATCTGTATTGCTTTGACTTGAACGTGTAATGTTCATGTAATTACCATAAACATAACCGCTACTGTCATGCGTTAAATCATCATAACGCAGTACCGTTGACCCTGTTCCTGAACCGGTTCTGTCTAATTTCATATAGGTTCCCAAGGTCCAGGCACTTGATGCTGGCGAACTGCTGATATCCAAATATTGCCCGTAAGTATTGAATAGAGAGCTTGTGGCCACTGGATTCTGAGTTCCTACCTGAACATATGTACCATACGTTTTTCCAGCATAACCACTGGATCGATTCACAAATACTCGATTTCCAAATAGAAGACCGTTACCTTGTTTGGCTACACTTGTGTTTTGTCCGTATGCAGTACCAGAACTGGCTCCTGTCAACTCTAAATCAATATGTGTTCCGTAGACATCGCCATATTTTCCTGTATGATTTAAATCTAGATGCATTCCCTTTGTAACTCCAGATCCTGAGTCTGAACGTTGAACTTCCATAAACAGGCCAGATACTTCAGAACTAGATGCCGCGTCAGGAGCAGACACAATATTAGTATGTTGTCCATAAACTTTATCAGCTCCTGTTGCTGGTGACGCACTAACATACAAATAAGAACCTTTTGTTTCACCTATTTGACCCGCATCTTTTAAAACATAATCATATGCTCCAATTAGGTCATCAGGGCTGGATGAAGTGGTATAAAGAAAATTACCCGTTACGGGGCCATCATTACCATAGTTTCTTACATAATTATATAAACCATAAGTGATACCATAACCAGAATCCCTACGTGTTACATTGTTGAATATCCCGTATGTTTTCTGTCCAGAAATATCGTCGGGTTCACTGGTGACAGTATTATAGAGACCATACGTACTATAGTTTCCGCTTGTTTCAGGTTTAAAATGTGCTCCGCTCGCCAAACCATAAACATTACCTTGGCCTGTGCTCTTTCTATCTAAAGTAAAAGAAGCGTTATAGGCAGATCCTGTTGCAACATCTACATTATTATATAAGTATATACCATTATTTACTGAATCTGCTGAGTAAATATGAAGCTTATGAAGGCTAGACGGACTAGTAGTTCCAATTCCAACATTAAGAGCAGAATCTATGTATAACGATGATCCGTTCTTATTCCAATGACCAAATTGGCCTATTGCAATCTTATTGGAGCTTAAACTTAAACCAATACTATCTCCACTAAGACTTAGGGTTTGTAATTCGTTAGTGGTACTAGAATCTCCGTCAAATACTTCATCAGTATATGAACCTCCGGAATTGGATAGTGTAACTGTATTCCCTGACTTGCTTATTGTTTGAAGTTCATTGCTTGTACTTGCATCCGCATCGTCAACAGCGTCTGTAAACGATCCCCCAGAGTTGGATAGCGTAACTGTATTTCCAGACTTACTAATGGTTTGAATTTCATTGGTTGTACTTGCATCCGCGTCGTCAACTGCGTCTGTATATGATCCTCCAGAATTGGACAGTGTAACGGTACTTCCAGATTTGCTTATTGTTTGAATTTCATTGGTGTTGCTGGAATCTCCATCAAAAACTTCATCAGCATAAGAACCTCCAGAATTGGAAAGTGTAACTGTATTACCAGATTTGCTTATTGTTTGAATCTCATTGGTTGCACTTGCATCCGCATCGTCAACTGCATCTGTATACGATCCTCCAGAATTGGATAGCGTAACTGTATTACCAGATTTGCTAATGGTTTGAATCTCGTTAGTTGCACTTGCATCTGCATCATCGATAGAAACAGATCCTCCAGAATTGGATAGCGTAACTGTATTACCAGATTTGCTAATGGTTTGAATTTCGTTAGTTGCACTTGCGTCAGCATCGTCAACTGCGTCTGTATACGATCCTCCAGAATTGGATAGTGTAACGGTATTGCCAGCCTTGCTAATAGTTTGAATTTCGTTGTTTGGGTCGGCATCATTGTCGTCAATAGATACTGTTCCGCCCCCATCTGATAAACTGAGGTCCGTTCCACTTATGCTAATTGTTTGTAATTCATTAGTGCTATCATTGTCCGAATGAGTAACCGTTTGAGCATGTAAAGCATACGGCACTGCTACCAATTGTTGCGTACTCATGTGAACAAATGAAGATGCACCTGTTACATCAAGATCAACCTTCAGAAAATGACTATTTTTTTCCCAAGAAACATTTAATATATCTCCACTTACGATAGCCCCATCTCCAATAACAAGATTAACTAAACCATAAGAATTGGTTATGACTGAATGTGTTTCTACGTAAACCGCAGTTCCTGTGCTAGAACCTTGTAAGATTGAAAACTGAAATTGAACGGTGCTATTTTTAACAATGTTGCCGTCTGATCCTCGGACTACTGCTTGATAATTTAAAGCGTAAGGGGACTGTGCTATTAAAAGGATACTTAACAACACGAAGATTACTGTAATTTTAATGCGTTTCATAACAAAAATTGATTTAAAGACTTCTGCAAGTTATACGACCATTTCCCATAAGAATTTATGACGATTATCCGAATATGTTATGATTGTTTAACGCTAAAACAACGAGTGTAAAATGGTTTCTCGATTTGTGGAGCTACAGTCTAAGATTTTGTTCAAATTCTGAGGTTTTATTATGTTAATTGAGAATAGAAAAATTCATGATAGGAAACCCAATAGTAATATGACACATTGAACTATGATATCAGTCATATTTAATGAACCTAGAACGACCTAACTTTACAACTTATATATCTAATAAAATGAGAGTAATAACAATACTATTTTTAATCACTTTAACCACCCTCTCTTGCAAAAAAGAAGCAATAGACGCCAATTTGGAATTGCCACAAATACTCAGTTTAACCTCGGATAAACAGGTAATAAACATTGGTGAAGCCACCGATATTTACTGCGAGGCAACTGGTGAAGAATTAGAGTATGAATGGGGCGTATTGTTGGGTGATATTATACCTGTAAATGAGGATGCTTCGATTGTGACGTATTCAGGATTTGAATGTTGTGCTGGGAAAAAGATTATCTCTTGTACAGTGTCCAATTCAGGAGGTCAAGTAAAAGATACTATTGGAATTACTATAATAGAATAGCGATAAAGAAGCATGAGGTGCATAGGTGTAATTTTTTTACTTTCATTGGTTTGTGTTTCAAATAAAAACATATACGCTCAATGTTGTGCCGCAGGAACTCCCAATTGCGATAATAGCTTAGGTAATGGTACGGGTAAAAATATTTTGGCGTTATCAATTGCCAATCTATATTCCTATTCAGATCAGTACTACCGAGGTAATGAACCCTACTCTTCTAATTACATAAAGGATTCTTACTTTAAATTTGGTTCACTACGAGCAAGTTATGGCTTTACAGATCGTTTTAAAATGGTGATGGATTTTGGCTATTTCTTCTCAAAAGCACAAACACTTGAGCGAAACGAATATTTCAGGGAGTCTAAGGGTTTAGC
>JABDQY010000076.1 GCA_013042025.1 Bacteroidia bacterium | reverse complement strand
GATCATGTCTTAACTCGGCACTTGGTTCTTTGTTCACAATTTCATATGGAATTACTTCTCCATATCGATTAATAAACCTGGCCATTTCATATACCTGTTCCTTATACAGATCCCCAATAACGGAGAGCCCTCCACACATGTCTCCATATAATGTACTATACCCTACGGCACTTTCACTCTTATTACTTGTATTTAGTACAATATGTCCAAACTTATTGCTTATTGCCATAAGAATAACCCCTCTACTTCGAGCTTGCAGGTTCTCCTCAGTAACATCAGGATTTGTACCTTCAAATTCTTCAATTAATGATTCATTGAAAGCATCAAAAGGTTTTTTGATTGGAATAATTCGATAAGGTGATTTTAGATTCTCGGCTAGTTTTACTGCATCGTCTACTGATCCTGCACTACTGTACCGGCTTGGCATCATTATCGCTCGAACATTTTCAGCCCCTAATGCTTCAGCAGCAAGTGCATGAACTACAGCACTATCAATTCCCCCACTAGACCCAATGACAGCATTCTTAAACCCAATTTTATTGAAATAATCCCTAATCCCCATAACTAATGCATCATGAATTAGTCCAGTATCATAGTCTCGGTACTCTTCGTGATTGTCTTCATATAATTGATTCGAGTCCCAGTCAAAGAGCTTAAAGTCTTCTTTGTAAAAATCACATTCTCCTACTATCTCTCCATTCTTATTAATAAACATGGAGCCACCATCAAATAATAAATCCGTATTCCCGCCAACTTGATTTACATAGAAGAGTGGTAGATTATAATGCTTCGCATTGTGCTGCATTCTTTCACGTCTTTTTTCTACATGATTATAGCTATAAGGCGACCCACTAAGATTCACCATTAGTGTAGGATTTTGTTTTACAAGCTCATCCATTGGTGTGGTTTTGTAGTACTTAATCTTATCTAAATTCCACAAATCTTCACAAATCGTAATGGCTAATTTCTCACCTTTAAAATCAACACACTTAAATTCCGTATTTGGTTCAAAATAACGGTATTCATCAAAAATGTCATAGGTTGGAAGGAGTGTTTTATCAATTCTAGCAAGCAATTTTTTGTTGTGAAAAAAAAATGCTGAATTGTACAAGAGCTTCCCTTTTTCAAGGTTACTCCAACATGGACTTCCAACTAGAACTCCAATTCCTTCCGAAGCTTCCTTTATTGTTTCTAATGCCTCTTCACATCGATGTATGAAGCTTGGGTAATCCAATAAGTCCTTTGGTGGATAACCACATACTGCCAACTCAGAGAATACAATTAAATCTGCATTCTCTTTTCTAGCTCTGGAAATATCTCCGATTATTTTAAGAGTATTCCCTTCAATATCTCCGATAATGAAGTTTAGTTGCGATAAAGCTATTTGCATCAATTTCCTAGAACAATACGCCTACAGAAATAGCTAAATAATTATTCTTAGCATTTACATCTTTATCTTTAACCAACATATCTGTAAAACTGTTGGTAAAACGTAAACCTGCTTGTAAAGAAGTGCTGCCAGCCATTTTGTATTCAACACCACCACCAATGATTAATGGAAAACGGAATAAAAATACACGATCATCAAAATTGTCTGTTGTAAAATCATCGCCCTCATTGTCATTCACATTAAATTCAACAGGATCTAGTAGTTTCACAGCATCCGGCAATGTACCGTCAATAGTTCCTTTAGCTTTAATTAGAAAAGATGGTGAAAAACCAAAGTTCCCCCAATAGGTCATGTTGCCAATTTCCTTGGTACGAAATTTCATACTGATTGGAATTTCCATATACTGTAAGTCGTACGCGTAAGACATGTCTAACACAGTAGCACTTGTATCTGCATTAAATTTCTGTGGTGATGTAATATTCATATTACCGTTGATTTGAGATAATAATAATTCAACACTTAAACCGTAGTTCGGTTTAAAGTAATAGTCTCCCATTATTCCATAAGCCCAACCCAACTTGCTTCCTCCATTTTCAACATTTTTTGTTCCTGGCGATATCCATCCAATATTTGCAGCTCCTTTTAAGCCAAACCTAAACTCGGTTTGTGCAAAAGATAATTGGCTAATAAGCATACCTAAAATTAGTATTGCAGCGTTTCTCATATGTTTTATAGTTTTAATTTGTTGCAAAGTTTATGATTAAAAAGTTAATAATTCTTCACATTGTTTTAATAATTACATTCTTTAGTGGGTGTAGCGGTTGTAATAAGAACAAACATGTTCTAAATACTAAAGATATTAAGCTCGAGCTAAAGTTAAAACGGTTTGAACAAGATTTGTTTGCTTGTAAGAGTGTTGAAGATATTCTTAAACTAAAAGAATCTCATGCTACTTTCTACCCCATTTATGTAAACAATATTATGCCTCAAAAAATCAGGGGTATGGAGAGTATAGAAAACGATGTTGCCGTTGAATTGTATCGGTATATTTCACATCCTGATATGGATTCCTTATATCGATTAACTCAACAAAAATTTGCAAACTTTGAAATTCATTTTGATGAACTCTCAGAAGCAAGTAAATACATTTATCACTACTTTCCAGAAGACAAGATTGAAACAATAACAACCTATTTGAGCACATTTGAATTTGGGAGCATATACAATGAAGATGAACCTTCTTTTGGTGTTGGTCTAGACA
>JABDQY010000007.1 GCA_013042025.1 Bacteroidia bacterium | reverse complement strand
CAGCTTAGGAGTTACATAGAAATAGTCTGAGATTGTTGTTTCCGATACACAACCATTTGCATCTTCCAATTGAATAAATAAATCAAAAAATCCACCAGACGGATCTTGTGTTGAGTGACAGAATGTATCTGTACCTGTAGTGTCTTTGAAACCATCACTAAAAATACGAGTACGACCAACAATGGTACTTCCTGTTGTAGCTGTACTTTTATCTACAAAACAAAAATTGTTGCCTTCAAAACACTGAAAATCAGGATCTATAAGTTCAATATCAATATCTGGGCTTTCTTCAATGGTTATTGTAAGCGTTTTGTTACAATTACCTGCAGGACCTACACCTGTAAAAGTCACAGTATAAACACCTGCTTGAGAGTAGGCTCTCTGAACATCAGCCTTGTCACTTGTTTGACCCATAAAGCCAAAGTCCCAAAGTACTGAAGTACTTGTGTAACCAGGCGAATTTGCCTTAAATTGAATTTGCTCGTCTTCACAGAAAGTAGCCGTTGTAACTTCATTTCCTGATTTGTCAATCACGATAGGGTTACAGACTGCTTGTGCGTTTGCTTGATAACTACTGACAATTAACATCAATAGTGTAGCAAAGGAAAACAATCCTCTAATAATTGATTTTTTCATATGTATGTTGCTGTTTTTTTTCAAAATATAAAAGTTTGTAAATTTACTCGGGTTCATTGTATAATTCAAGTCTAATTTCGGATTAAGGTTAATTTAATGTTTTTTATAGTGGACTCTTCCCCTATAAGCTTGTATGCTATTTTAGCTACATACTCGCCATTACTACATTCTCTGCCAGTATTGAATTCTGTTCCGTTCCAACTTATTTTTGGATTATTTGATGCAAAAACTTTAACATTTTCGCTATTAAATATTTGAATAGAATACGTTTCGTAATTGCTAATTTCAACGATATAAGTATCGTTTTTCCCATCACCATTTGGGGTGAAAATGGTATATGTTTTTAGTTCGCCTTTTGGTTGAATAGTAACATGAGTTTCCGCAGGTGAAGTACATGAATGGTTTATAGGCACTGCTTTTACGTGGTGCATGCCAACTTGCTTAAATTGATAGCTTAATTGTTTTGCATTTGTTGTAACCAGTTTACCATCAACATACCAGTTGGCAATAACGTCACTATTATCTAGCGTAAATTGATAGCTATCTGAAGTTGGATTGTTAGAAACAATTCTAGTATGGGTAGAAACTGTGGCAACAGTTTTGTTAATTGTTATACTATCGTATTTTAATTCAATTAGTGCATCTCTCTCTTCTGACCAAACATAACTAATGAACTTTTTGTTTGAACTAACTTTTTTACCATTTATGTACCAATCACCTAATTGATTAAGCGTATTGCTTAGTGTTATTTTTTCACCAATACATGGTTTGTTGTTAGAAAGAACAATTTGAGACTTTTCAAAGACATTATGGTTTTGATTGGACTCAGATGCAGGGGTCTCGTCACCGTTTGATTGTTCGTCAACAACAGTAATGTAATTATTATCTAGGTTAGTATTACTTTGATTGCCAGATGGATTATTATTGGTATTGACTGAAGAGTTATCAGTGCTAGGTACATTTTCATTTAAATCAGATTTGTTTTCTGATTGCGTTCCATTTGTTGTTTTAATGTCTTTACTAGAAGAAGTATTATTTGTTGCATCAACTGCTTCAGTATTTAAATCTGCATTCGAATTGTTTGAAAGATCTTTCGTGTTTTCGTTATACAAAACAATTCCTGCAGCTGAAATACCTCCAACAAAAAATGCAACCTTCACAATGTTAGATACTGAAGAAAAATATGAAGTGAGTTGAGAAAAGAGACTGCCGGAATTTCCAGCAAATGAAGAAGACACTCCAGACCAAACATCTGGTGGAGCAGGAACGCTATGTTTCCCTAAATTGTCTTTCAACAAATTTTCAAATTCTTCGATGTCTTTAAATTTTTTCATTACTCAAACCATCCTTTTAACCAAACCTGCAATTGTTTTCTTGCTTTGAACAATTGTGATTTTGAAGTGCTTTCAGATATTTCTAATTCAGTACTTATTTCTTTATGGCTAAATCCATCTATTACAAACATGTTAAAAACTGTTCGATATCCTTCAGGTAATTTTTGAACCAATTGCATCATTTTTTCTGCATCAATAGAACCAACTTCAATAGAATCGGTTAATTGCATATCACCCCTCATTTCATTAACATCTAAATGCATTTTTCTTTTGCGGATCAATTCTATGCTCGAATTAACAAATATGCGTTTTAGCCAACCTTCAAAACTTCCAGAAAACCTAAATTTATCAATATTCTTGAATACCTTGATAAAGCCTTCTTGCAATGCATCTTTGGCTTCGTCTTCATTATTCATATATCGTAAACAAATGGCGTACATAGTTCCTGAATGTATATCGTATAACTTCTTTAATGCTTTATTATCTCCCTTTTGGCAAGCTTCAATTAATGATATTTCATCTTTATTTTCACTAGTGCTCATTGCGAGAGTTATTAGGTAGATGTTATTAATTCAGGAATAGTTGCCTAAATCTTAGATTTTTTTTACGTGGTACTTTTCAGCAAGGTATTCTTTGAGATTCTCCGCATAATATCCGATAGCTTCTAATGGCTCAATAATCTCAGTATCGTTTAATCCATCTAGCACCCTTTTGTATTGAATGCTTATTACTTTCTCTTGAGAATTTGCTATGAAACTACCAAAAAACAAATGGAAGTTTAAGTGAGCAAGTTCTTCTAAAAACATAGGTAGATGTTCTGGCTGTGGATAGAAACAGACTGGAGCAACAATCTGAAATACTCCAGCTACTTTCTCACGGTCAAAATATTGCCACTGAGTTGGTTCTTTCGGTTGCCATAAATCTACATAAAGTTCAGTTTTATCTCTATTAATTATGTATTCTCCTTCATTTTCACAACGCGTTTGTTCCGGTTTTAATTGAAGGTGTTTTGACACCGTTAATTCAAATAAGGATATAGCTTCAGCTAGTTGCATGCGGCGAATGTAGTTTTTTGTATTAAAAGCGAGAGGATTAAGTCAAAATTTGGAGCGAAAAAATTATCCAATGTTAAATAAAATACGTTCTCCTTTTTTCTCTTCATTGAATTGGCCTTTGCTGTATGCAATGTGTCCAGAAACAATAGTTTGTTCAATAGTAGATGTAAAAATTTCTCCTTCTAATGGACTCCATCCACATTTGTAAAGGATGTTTGACTTGGAAACTTCTTCCTCATTTTCTGGATTTACAACAACAATATCGGCCCAGTATCCTTCTCTTAAATATCCTCTTTTTTCAATATTGAAGCAAATTGCAGGAGCATGACACATTTTTTCTACAACCTTGTTCATCGTAATTTTCCCCATTTTGCTATGCTCAATCATGAGTTGAAGACTGTGTTGTACTAAGGGTAATCCGCTTGGTGCTTTAAGGTATTTATTTTGCTTCTCCTCCCAAGTATGAGGGGC
Source organism: Bacteroidia bacterium (assembly GCA_013042025.1). Lineage (GTDB taxonomy): Bacteria > Bacteroidota > Bacteroidia > NS11-12g > UBA9320 > UBA9320. The sequence continues at coordinate 42,422 of JABDQY010000007.1, read as the reverse complement.
ATGGTCTGTAGCTATAATATCAAAGTAATCATTGTTTAAAGCGTACCACAAGGCTTTTTGATCTACCTCTGATTTGATTGCAGGATTACATTTAATAAGACTCCCTTTTTTATCATAAAAAGTGTCGTTTAAACTCAAATGGTGTACACAAACTTCTGCAGTAATCCGTTTGTCTTTTAACGATGTTTTATTATCAAAAAGTTCAACTTCTTTTGCAGTTGAAATGTGTAGGATATGCAATCTAGAATTGTATTCTTTAGCTAAATCTGTCGCAAGCTTACTCGATTTATAACATGCTTCTGTATCACGAATAATGGGGTGAGCTGAAAAAGGAATATCCTCTCCATATTTATCGATGAATTTCTTTGTATTTGCTCGGATAGTTTCTTCATCTTCACAATGCGTAGCTATTAACATAGGAGTTTGAGAAAATATACCTCTTAATGTCTGCTCGTTATCAACTAACATATCACCTGTGCTACTTCCCATAAACAGCTTTATTCCACATACATCTCTTGAATTTGTTTTTAGCACTTCTTCAATATTTTCATTCGTCCCTCCCATAAAGAATGAATAGTTTGCTAGTGAAACTTTATTTGCTCTGGTATATTTTTTAGCTAATTCTTCTTGAGTTGTGCTTTGAGGAATTGTATTAGGCATTTCCATGTAAGTTGTGGTTCCGCCGGCAACTGCTGCTTTTGCTTCTGTATAAATCTCCGCTTTATGCGTTAAACCTGGTTCACGAAAATGCACTTGATCATCAATTACACCAGGCATTATCCATTTGCCAGATGCGTCGATTACTTGATCCGCATCTCGGGTTATTCCTTGCTTTGAGATTTCTGCAATATGTCCATCTTGAACAAAAATATCTGCATGAAATTGTTCGTTTTCGTTTATTAAAAGTCCGTTTTTGATTAAAATTGAAGCCATAGGTGATAAATGATTGACAAATTTAACATTAGAGTGTATGGTATTTGGATTAAAAACAATAAAATCTTAATTAGTAATGAAAATATAGATGGATTTCAAATGACGAAGCTTCCTGGAGGCGGATTGGAGTTTGGTGAAGGTTCAAGAGATTGCTTGAAAAGAGAATTTAAAGAGGAACTAGATGTTGAAATTGAAGTATTAGAATTGATCCATACTACAGATCAGTTTATCCAAAGCACATTTCGTAAAAATGAACAAGTTGTTGCAATGCATTATAAAGTTGCAAGCAACGATGCAATTGAAAATTATAAATCAGTGCATTCAACAAAAATGGGCAATAACAATAAGCATCAGTTTAGCTGGAAGGTGTTAGATTCTTTGGTAATTGATCAATTTACATTTGACATGGATAAGATGGCTTTGAAAAAGCTTCTTAATACAATGGGTTAACTGTACCCTTTTTAGTTCGTGCGTTTCCATCACACCCTCTAAAATAGATGTAATATATAAAGGTTTGATTAGGAACTTTTTCACCTTTATAAAAACCATCCCAATTTTGAGAATCAGATGTTCTGGAGTCAAATACCTTTTCACCCCATCTAGAAAATATAGCTACATAGTATCCTGGTTGTGTAATGACTTCTTGAAAAGGAAATAAGTCATTCAAGTTATCTGCATTTGGTGAAAATGCATTTGCGATATATAGATCATTTGGTAAGGCATCGGGATCCACTGTTACAAACAACGTGTCCGTGCCAGTGCAGCCGAATCCGTCAGTAATGGTTGCTATGTATTCCCCTTGTTGTTCTACTATAATTGCTCTTTCTAATTGTCCAGTATTCCATTCGTAAGCAGTGTAGCCTTCAGGTGCTTCTAAAGTAGTTGGAGATCGTAGACATATTGTTGTATCATCCCCCAATTCAAAAGTTGGAGAATTACTCATTGTAAGGGTTATGGTATCTTCAGCTGTGCAGCCGTATTGGTCTGTTACAACTACAGAATAGATTCCCGGAGCAATGGCAGTAATAACCCTATCAGACTGATCAGAACTCCAATCAAAAGTAACCCCATCTTCACCTGCATCTAACTCCTTGTTTACAAAGTCACAGAAATGCTCGTCAGGGCCTAGTTCTAGATTAATAACAGGATTCAGAATAAAGAATGAATCTATGCTTATACAATGCCTTTGTTTAACCTGAACCCAATGATTACCTCCCGTTGTATATGAAGTGGCTTGGTTTGTTGAATTGTTAGACCATAAATATTCCCCTTCCTCAAAAGAACCAACACTAACTGGATGATCAAATTCACCACAATAAAATGTGTCTTCAACTAATGGTGATGATGCTTGCCAAAGTCGAATACTTTGTTGCTCATAACAATCACCATTATCTACATAAACGGTGTAAGTGCCTGCTTCAGTTACTCTTACACTTTGGTTGGTATCTGCTAAGGATGTACTCCATTGATAATTAAGTCCTGAAACACCAACATCTATAATCATATCTACTACTTCACAGAAAAGGCTGTCTTTTGGTATTTCGAATGGAGGTAAAAAGTTGTACGCTAGATGCACCGTGTCTGCATAGGAACAATTACCATAAGATATGGTAACGGAATAAGTTCCGGTGTCTTTGGCATTTATAGTAAAACTAGTCTCTCCAGTATTCCATAGAGTTGTTATAGCATCTGGTGCTTCTGTACTCAGGCGTTGTGTGAATTCATCACAAAAAACTAGATCAGGGCCCAACTCAAAAGGCTTACTGGAACGAATTCTAACACCATATTGATAGTCATCTTCACAAATAGAAGATTTAACCGTGAGTGTAACATCATAGTCTCCATTGCCTGGATATACCCAAAAAGGATTTTCTAACGAAGAAGTATCATCGGTAGTTGTTGGATCTCCAAAATCCCAAAAATAGGTGGCTGGTTCTTTACTATAACTTCTGTTTTTAAAGAAAACAGTGTCTCTACATTCGAAAGTATATCTACCTGCTACCGCAGTTCCCCCATCAATGGTATAGTCAGCAACTATATCAAAGACACATTCAATTACATTAATTTGATAATCTCGTCGTGTTTCACCAACTAATTGACCGTTCCGATATTCTTTTACTGTTATACCCACAACAAATTGACCTTCAGTATTTGGGGTAATGCTAACTTCTCCACTGCTTGGATTAATGTAAAGTCCTGGTGCCCCACCCATTTGATAGTTTGCGGAATAAGGTGAACGCCATGCTACATTGTTATATGGAGGTTGTGTAGCGAATGATGGTTCTGGTTTTGCATCTGAAGGGATACCACCCAAATATGGTGCAGTTAGTGAGTAAACTAGTGAGTCTCCGTCAATATCAGTAGCAGAATGATCCATACTAAATGGTGCATTAAGACACACGTAATTTGGAGGGAGATTCTCAAAAACAGCACTGTTGTTTGTTGTACCTGTAGGCGGTATAGATGTCCAAATGGTAATACCGCTAGATTCAACATTTAGTAAATTATTAATCGTTTTATTTCTACAACAGCGTTGGTATGAAATAATTTTACCACTTGTTCCTGGATCTATTATAGTTCTAAACGAATAGATATATTCATCTACACAAATTCCAGTTGGAGGTTTAACGCATTTGTAGTTAACCTTATTAAGCCTAACTGGGCCTGTTCGCTTAATTTCATAGTCAGATATTAAACTGTAATTGCCTCCATCGTAAATTCCAATAAAGGCAGTAGTATCGAGTTGAATCGCTCCAAAAGTCCCATTTTCACAATCAATGTAAAGTTTTAGTGTAACCTCATACAGATTTGTACTTGGATTAATTGCCTTGTACATAATTTCTCCTCCTACAACGTGGGTTGCTTTTGCACTCCAAAAAAGAGACACAAAAAGAAGTACCAATATGTATTTTAACTGTTTAATGAGTGAAATATGTGAGGCGTGCTATCAAAGTTACTTAAAAATTAAAGATTCTGGCTATGTTAAATCCAAACCGAACATCTCCTTCAGTCCATTTGGCTTTAGTATCTGTAATAAAACCTTTTTCAAAGGGAGCTGCAGAATTGGTAAAGAATAACTGAAATATATGACCGCCAGTTTCAATGTCAAAGCCAACTGAAAGTGCGTTGGTATTCTCATTTGAAATTTGGTTTGGGAGAACATAGAAATACTCTAAATTTAGTGTAGTTCTGGTGGTTAATTTTTGTCTCAAACCAATACCAACAGAAAGGATGTCATTTTTAAAAGAGCTAGAATCAACCAGGTTTTTATGCACCACCGTTGGACTTAGTTGAATGCTCAAACCTTCGGTAAATTTCCTAGCTAATAGCAATTGATGTGTATAATGAAGTCTACTGCTAGGTTTGTTCTCTCTATCTGGTTTGGTCCATTTTAAAGTAGTAACACCCATATGGCTTATCCATGTTGCTGTTATTGGCATTTTCTTTAAACCAGAACTTTGACGTAACAACTTGTATTTAACAAAACCATCATATGTTTTTGCAACGTTGCTTCTTCCAACACCAATATTAATGTTATCAGTAATCCCGTAGTCGCCACCAATTCGCAAAGTTGCCTGATCAAGGCCAAAAAAATCGTAGGCACCCGTACTTAGGAAGCCAAAGCGATGAGAAATTTTTAAGTCAAATTCACGTTTGGCAACTGTTTCAATACTATGGCCATTTATTACGCGATTAGTTTTAAATGTTGCTGAGGTATACTCTATAGTCTCCTCGTCCTCCTCCTCTAATAAATCTAAATCTTGAGCATACGTTACACTAGAAAAAAAAATAATAGCTAGGAGTAAGATGTATTTCATGTAAGGTATATCATGTTTGAGTAGTTATTCATTTAACGACTCAATTCCTTTTTTGTTTAATGTTGATGTGAGTAATCTACGTCAACTGAAATCTTTAAGTCTCTCGAAATTTTTTCAGAAACCATCTTAGGTATTGAAATGTTATAGTCTTCTGGATTGACATTAAATGATGCCTTCGCATTAATTACTCCATCTTTTACTATAAAGGTTCCAAGAGCTTCAACTGTTTTGGTAACATCTTTTATAGTTAGTTTTCCTGAAACAGGTGAAGTATAAGTTCCATTCTTTTCAATATTGAAAGCATCAATATTTACAATTGTTCCACTAAAAGTTGATTTAGGGAATTTTGTACTTTCCATATAGTTTTCATTGAAGTGCTCTTGCATTAAAGCTTTCTTAAATTGAAAATCTTTAATTAATGCACTAAACTGAATTTTACCCGAATTTGCATCAAACGCAGTTTTAACCTTATGATTATCAGCTGAAATATCTTCAACAGCAGTATGACTAAAAAAATTAATATTCCCTGTATTTGATTTGTAAATACTTCCGTGATTTTTAAATCCAAAAATTCCTAAAAGTGTAAGAGCGAAAATTATGTATGTATATTTCATCGTTTATGTTTTATTCAATAATTATGCAATTTGAAAGGACAACATCTTTGTCAGCCAGTAAATCAAGTTCATCTGCTGCATTTAGCCCTTTGCATTCCCCTTTTATATTAACTGATAGTGAATCACTTAATATGGCTAATTTCTCAAGTTCCGTTGGCTTAAATCCACAGCGAATGAAACCGTTGTCACCATTACCTTCTAGCACAAGTTGAGGTTCAAGCTCATTGCCTAAATCTTTACTATAAATATATCCAGAAACTTGAATTACTTTGTCTGCATACTTCGTCATTGCTGATGTTTCGTCGTTGTCGAATGCGTTAAATAAATCCGAAGCAGTTAGCTTTACTTCAGCTTCTGTTTTAGCAACATTTGTGTGCTCTTTATTGTACGTTTTATAAGCATAGAATGCTACACCTAAAACAACAAGTAAAGCGAATAATACAATTGGTTTTTTCATGATTTGTTAATTATTAAGTGCTCCATCATATATCCAAGATTCAATTTTGTCGATGGTACATTGATCTAATTTTGGTTGATTATCTGGCATTTTTCTAAATCCATCTCTATGTTTAATACTGCCAAGAAGAGCCTCATTATCCACATATATTTTTAAGTCACTGTATCCATTTAAATCTAAAGTAGCCAAATCTCCATGGCAAGAAATACACCCATTGTTGGTAAGAATGGGGACAATATCGGTTTGATAAGACATAGCATTTGTTTCGCATGGAGTAGAAGGATATAGTTCCTCTTCAACGTCATACTTACAACTTTGTATACCTACAATACTAAAAAGTACCACGATTATTAAGTTTTTTCCAATTAGTTGAGGTTTCACCAGCTGCGATTCACTTATTTTTAAGTTCAAAAATTGGTTATTTTATCCAATATCTGCTAAATATTATCTCTCGAAAATATTGGTTTGTTTGAATGAAAACAAGGTTATAAAGAATTATGACAATTAGCTTAGTTAAGGTTTATTACAATGGGATGTTTCCATGCTTCTTTTTAGGTAGCTTATCTACCTTGTTTTCTAACATCGCAAATGCCTTTATTAATCTAGCTCTCGTATTTTCTGGAAGAATTACTGCATCAACAAAACCACGCTCTGCAGCTCGGTAAGGGTTTGCAAATATTCCAGCATACTCCTGTTCTTTTTCAATTAGTGCCTCTTGAGGGTTATCTGCAGAAGCAATTTCTCGCTTGAAAATAATTTCTGCAGCACCTTTTGCTCCCATTACAGCAATTTCTGCTGTAGGCCAAGCAAAGTTTAAATCTGCACCAATGTGCTTACTATTCATTACATCATATGCCCCTCCGTAAGCCTTTCTAGTAATTACAGTGATTCTGGGTACGGTAGCTTCACTAAATGCATAAAGCAATTTTGCTCCATTGGTGATAATTGCATTCCACTCTTGATCTGTTCCTGGTAAAAACCCTGGAACATCTTCAAATACAAGAAGTGGAATATTAAAGCAGTCACAAAATCGAACAAACCGAGCACCTTTTTGAGATGAGTTAACGTCTAAAACACCAGCTAAATATGAAGGTTGATTAGCAACAATGCCAATGCTTCTCCCACCTAATCGTGCAAAGCCAACTACAATATTCGGTGCGAAATTTTCATGTATTTCATGAAAACTATCATCATCAATTACACCAGCTATAACTTCTCTTATGTCGTAAGGTTGATGAGCGTTTTCGGGTACAATGTTTTTTAGCTCAAAACGCAATTCATCATCAAACGTGTAGTCAAGCTTTGGAGGTTGTTCCTCACAGTTTTGCGGCATATAAGAAAGTAATTTTTTGATATTTTCAATACATTCTACATCATTAGCAGCAGTTATATGAGCTACACCTGATTTCTCTGAATGTACAGATGCTCCTCCAAGATCTTCAGAACTTACTTCTTCATTGGTTACCGTTTTTACAACATTTGGTCCGGTTACAAACATGTAACTTGTATTTTCTACCATTAAAATAAAATCAGTAATTGCTGGCGAATAAACTGCCCCACCTGCACAAGGCCCCATTATTGCGGATATTTGAGGAATCACTCCACTTGCGAGCGTGTTTTTATAAAAAATATCTGCATAACCACCTAATGAAACAACACCTTCCTGAATACGAGCACCTCCACTATCATTTAATCCAATTAAAGGAGCCCCATTCTTCATTGCCATATCCATGATTTTACAAATTTTTTCGGCATGAGTTTCTGAAAGAGAACCACCAAAAACAGTAAAATCTTGTGAAAAAACATAGACCAATCTTCCATTAATTGTTCCATATCCAGTTACAACACCATCTCCAGGAAAGTGTAGTTTGTCCATCCCAAAATCAGTACTTCTATGTTTGACAAGTGCACCAATTTCTTCAAATGAATTTTGATCTAATAGCAAATCAATTCGTTCTCGAGCGGTTAGTTTTCCTTTTGCATGCTGAGATTCGATTCGTTTCTCACCACCACCAAGTTTTGACTCTTTAATTTTGGTTGTTAAGATTTCTCTTTTATTCATCTCTTTTATTCTTCAATTAATTTTGATAGTTCTTCTGTAAATTCTAGGTTGTGATAAACTGCTTGAACATCATCGTCTTCCTCAAATTTGTCGATTATACTCAAAACATCTTTTGCTTCTTCAGCTTCGAGTTTAGTTGTTGTTTTAGGTATTTGTTGTATTTCAGTTGACTGAGCTTCGATGTTTAATTCAGCTAATTTTTTTTGCATATTACCGTAATCGTCAAATGACGTATAAATGCTTGTGATTTCTTCATCACGTTCGATATCTTCGGCTCCTCCATCAATGAACTCAAGTTCCAATTCTTCCTCATCTTTTCCTTCAAGAGCTGAATTGTTAATGGTAAAAACGCCCTTGGTGTCGAAAATGAAACTTAATGACCCATTTGTTCCTAAAGTACCGCCATTTTTAGTAAAAATGGAACGAACGCTAGCAACGGTTCGATTCAAATTATCTGTTGTTGCTTCAATAAATATAGCTATCCCATGCGGAGCATAACCTTCATATGTGAGTGTTTGTAAATTGGCTGCTTCAGACCCTGAGCCTTTCTTAATTGCTCGCTCCATGGTGTCTTTATTCATATTGGCACCTTTGGCATTTTGAATGGCTAATCGTAATGCTGGATTACTATCTGGATCTGGACCCCCATCTCTAGCTGCTATTGTAATTTCTTTAATTATTCGTGTCCAAACTTTTGCACGTTTTTTATCTTGAGCAGCTTTCCTGTGTTTGATATTAGCCCATTTACTATGTCCTGCCATTTCGAATAATCTTTTAGTCCCGCAATTTAAGTGAAATGCAATAAAAAAGCCGACTGCATTGCAGTCGGCTTTTGATTTATTTAATTATATAATTAATGAGCGATGCTAATTTTTGAAGTACTTACATTTTCTCCATTTGTAACTTTAACGATATACATTCCATTAGGAACTGAATTTACGTCAATTACATAGTTATTATTAGTGATAGAAGAACTTACATTTTCAGATAAAATAATTTTACCTGCTAAATCCAATATTTCTATTTGAACATCAGCAAATTGAGTTAACAGTAATTTGATATTTAATTCTTCTGATGCTGGATTAGGATAAACTGCAATGTTGTTATCGTATTCTACATCTGCAACCGAAACCCCATTTTGATATTGATTGTACCACGTAATATCAGCGAAATTTGAATTATTATCGGTATCTGGATCAGTAACTCCATCAGTTCTATTCCATGCACTGCATATCCCACCGAAACGTATAGCTCTTGATTGCGTTACAATAGAGCCTGTGTTAAAATTATTTCCTACATGAATTGTATCACCAACTGCAACTTGTTTTGAAGCAACTGTTAAATATCCGTTTCCAGAACTTGCAGATTGTGGAATTTCTAATATTAAATTGCTCGTAGCAATATCTAGCACTAATGCACTCCAAAATAAAGTGTCGCCAATTTCTATGATGTCTGTACCATTGTTTTTGCATGCAAATTTTATAGGAATAGCTGTACCTGTGGATGCATCTGAAAGTAGTTCCGTGGGAGAAACGATAGCGTCTAATGAAACATCAATTGTTTTTTGTGCAAATAATGAAGCAGACGACACAATAAGAAAGAGAAGAGTAAGTGTTTTTTTCATGTTGTTTTTTTTAATAGCACCAAAAATATTACAATTTTGGTTAACTCAGCAGAATGTTAATGTCATTTATATCTAGATTTTTCAAAATGTTGTTCTCGGTAGTGATGATGTCTTTTGAATATGACTCCTTCCGCTTCTGAAGTTGAACAATTTTTTCTTCTACTGTATCTTTAGAAATAAACTTATAGCTAAATACATTATTTGATTGACCAATTCGATGTGTTCTGTCACGAGCTTGTGCTTCTGCCGCTGGGTTCCACCAAGGATCAACTAGAAAAACATAATCCGCTGATGTTAAATTTAATCCTGTGCCACCTGCTTTAAGTGAAATTAGAAAAACAGAAATGTTTACATCCGATTGAAATTGATTTACAAATTGAGCTCTTGCAGTTTTTCTTGTAGAACCTGTAAGCTTTAGAAAAGACACATTTTTTGCAACTAATTCTTGTTCTAAGATTTTGAGGTAAGACACATATTGCGAAAACACCAATACTTTATGGTTCTCTTCTAAGGCTGTAGAAATGTGTTCCAACAGTACATCGTGTTTTCCACTTGTTCCATTGTATTCAGAATTAGTGAGTCTAGGGTGGTTTGCAATTTGACGTAGTTTGGTGAGGCCCTGTAGTATGGAAAGTTTGGATTTGTTTAAACCTTGTTTATCAACTACATCCAAGATTGAATTTCTATACTCAGATTTCACTTCTTCATAAATTTTGGATTGTTCTTCACTCATCTCGCAGAAAATTACTTTTTCTGTAATTGGAGGAAGTTCTTTGGCCACCTCATCTTTTGTCCGTCTTAGAATAAATGGTTTGGTTATCCTTTGAAGTTCAATTGCTTTCTCTTTTTCTTGAATTTTTTCAATTGGTTTAACAAACATCTCTTCAAACTGTCTGAGTGACCCTAGCAAGCCAGGATTTAAAAAGTTCATTTGACTCCAAAGATCCTTTATACTGTTTTCGATTGGAGTGCCTGTTAGTGCTATTCTGCATGAGGCTTTTAGTTTATTTATTTGTTGTGCAGTTTTTGATCTATAGTTTTTTATATTTTGACTTTCATCAAGAATAATAATATCAAACTCCATCTCGCTAAAGAGTTCAAAATCATTTCTAATCAATCCGTATGTTGTTATTACCAAGTCAAACTTAGAAAATTTGGTTGGGTCTTTTTCTCGTCGTGCACCAGCGTGAACTTTGTATGTCAAATTGGGTGTAAACTTCTCGATTTCTTGCTTCCAATTGAAAAGAAGTGAAGTTGGGCCTATCAACAAAAAGGGAGGTTTGTTGGCTTGTTTTTGGGTTTTTGCTAGTTGTAGAAATGCAAGAGTTTGAATCGTCTTTCCTAAACCCATATCATCTGCTAAAATGCCTCCAAAATGGTTGTTTTTTAAAAACATTAACCAACTTAAACCATCTAATTGGTACTTTCTAAGTTTGCCATTTAACAGCCGAGATGGAGTTTCTTCTTTAATATGAACAAGGCTACTTAAGTGATCCTTTATCTTCTTAGATTTTATGAGGTTAAGAACATCAAGTTGATATTTTTTTACAAGAAATCTACTCCCTGATTTTTTGGCATTCTCTAATGCCTCACTTAAATGAAACCATTCTTCAGGGAATATGAAAATTTCATTGTTAGGTAAAGTAATCTGTTTGTTTCCTCGTTTTATTTCTGCTACTATTTTCTTGAATGGAATTAAAAATTCACCAATTTCAACATCGATGTCTATGTCGAACCAATCAATATTGTCGGTTATATTGTATTGGATCTTCGGGCTGGCATATGAATAGGTGACGTCTAGATTGTTTATAAGTTTAAATCCTGAAGATTGAATTAAGTCTGCATTGTTTCTTAACCAATCAATTGCATTTGTTAAGCTGCCGTCTTTATAAACTAAAACTTCATCAGCAGATAGATGGAGGTCTAATGCATTTAATGCTGCTATTTTATTTGATTCCCAAATTTTGGAACATTTATACTTCGTAAAAATGGGATTGTTGTTATTCCAATTTAACTGAACATGAAACTGCTTATTGACTTTGTAGTCGAAAGAATAATCTTCATATTCAATAGCTAACTTAAATCCAAAGTGCTCTCCATGTTGTACAAATGATAGACAGGGGATGGCATTTTCTTTCTTTGTTATAATTTCAAAACCTTCTGCATATACTGGAGCGGTTTCCAATAGACTTGAGATATAAGTTTCGTAATAGTGTTTTTCACTTTCAGGTCGAATATGAATATACTTCTTATTGAGAAATACACCTAACTTAGATCCATCCACAAAATCATAGAACTTGTATAAATGTTTGTTTACAGCTATGTAGGCAGGCTTATTGCTGACAAGGAGTCCATTTTGTTTCATAAACATAACTTTTTCGTTTTTATGTTTAAGTGTAACAAAATATGAAGTTCCATTTTCGTTTTTTCTAAAATGAAAGAGAACTTTTGTAAAGTCTTCGCATATCGTAATTTTTTGTGAAGCTGGATTTATGTCGTCGGCTAGATACAAGTTGATTTCTCCAGGTTTAATGGAACTTAACAATTGTGTTAAATGCCTTTCAATGTAAGGCCTGATTGAGCTTTTATGCAGTGATTTTTGGAAGTGTTTATGGAAGTACTCTTTTGGTCTTATTTTCTTTATAGGAGAGAATTTTTTAACTATGTTTTCAGCCATAATACCATCTAACTTAGCAATTAATTCATGCTCATGCGATGTCAATTTTGAATAATAAGAAGAGTTGCCTGAAAAAACTTTTTGATACGTTAAAGAAAGTGTTTTTGAAGGAGTATAGGCAACAACATAGGGCTCAATCAACACTCCTAAAAAGGGGTGATTTGAGATACTAAAAATTAGAGTATAGTCAGAGTTGTTATCTACTTTCAAATTGCAATCTTTCCTAAAAAAGGCAGGCAATATACGTATAGATTAAGCGGGATGCGTAACTATTTGATCAATAATCTTGCAAATATTTTTTTTAAAGTAAGGTAAGTACTTGTTCAGGTTTCATTAAACGCCAGTTCACATCTTGAAGTTGATCACCCATGTTTACTGAGTGATGAATACTGTGATTTTTCATTTCGTCGAGAACATGAGGTAATGCATTCACAAAATAAATGTCTCCATTTATCTCACTTGCCCATTCTTCATAATAGTCCTCAGCTTCACCATGAAAATTCAACACGTTTTCGAGAATTAAGATAAAATTAGAAATGCCACAATCCATTAAGTGATCGATCAATTCAGTTTTGAGCATCATGATGTCATTATTGATGCAATCATTCCATTCTCCAATAAACTCTAATATGCAAAATGAAGCCTCATAATCAACATAAAGCTGCTTGTAGAATAGCGTTTCACTTCCAAAGCTATCCCATTGAGGATGAATAAGGTAGTTGTAAATTCTATTTGTAAAATGAAACTCGGAATATTCTACCCCATAGTTTAGGGCATTCTCATCATGCTCAGAATTGTAGAAGTCTCGCCAGAGGTAGAAAGGCTCAATGTGATGCATTATTTCTCAAGATTAGTTTCCTCTATTAAATACAACGGTCGGTTTTTAACATTATCATTTATACGACTAATGTATTCTCCTATCATTCCGATTCCAAGCAATTGAATTCCTCCAAGAAAAACAATAGTAATCATTAAAGAAGGCCAACCCGGTTCGTATTGTTTCAGAACAAATCTTCCATACAATGTATATAAGATTAAGATGAAACCTAAAAATGCACACACAAAACCGGATATAGTAGCTAATCGTAAAGGCCAATTCGAAAACGATGTAATAGCGTCCAAAGCTAGTCGTATCATTTTTCGATAGGTATATCCAGTTTCTCCAGCACTACGACCTTTTCGCTCGTAGCTAACACTTGTTTGGTTAAATCCAAGCCAAGCAATTTGACCTCTCAGATAGCGTTGTTTTTCAGGCATTTGCTTTAATGCTTCTACAACTTTTCTATTGATTACTCGAAAGTCTCCAGTGTTCAAAGGAATTTCAATTGAAGTTATCCTATTCAGCGTTTTATAAAAAATACTTGCTGTTAATTTCTTAAGAACAGATTCATTTTCACGTTTGGTTCTGCTAGCATAAACAACATCGTAACCTTCATTCATTTTATCTAACATTTCACCAATAACAAATGGCGGGTCTTGACCATCGCTATCCATAAGAACAACGGTATCTCCTTTGGCGTAATCTATTCCGGCTGAAATTGCAATTTGATGGCCAAAATTTCTACTTAAATTTATGTACCCAAAATTTTTGTGATCTGTACAAAGTTTCTTTATAATGGAAAGCGAATTGTCTTTGCTTCCGTCATTAACAAAAATCACCTCAAAATCTTGCGATAATTTCGTTAATTCAGATTTCAGAGATAGAATAAAATCTTCTAGTCCTTTTTCTTCATTATATATAGGGAGAACAATCGAAACCATTTATCCTGCAAAGAAAGTATAAAAAAAGTGGAAAGACAGTTCGTTTTTTAAAGGAATAATAAGACTGGTAATAGTTAGCCTAAGTGCACTTAGAGATTGAATGCAGGCTGCAATTGCACTTCAATAATGGTGTCCTGAGGATGCACATAAATAATCCGACAATTTCTTTCAATATAGTTAACCGGTGATATCACCTCCGATTTTGGACTTGCAGCAATTTCTTGGGCTTTAAAAGATTTTGTGTAGTAAGGTGCTAATGAAAATTGTAAACTAAATAAGCCAATGACTAGGATGATGCCCACAAATACTATTTTTTGCATAAGGTTTGATTCTATTTTCGTATAACGAATAATCAAAAGTTTAAGTATTGAAACGTATACATTTAATTGCAATTGGAGGTGCAATAATGCACAATCTGGCGATTTCGCTTTCCAGAAAGGGGTATCATGTAACGGGAAGTGATGATGCCATTTATGATCCTGCAAAAAGCAATCTTGACGAAGCTGGATTGCTTCCTAAAGTAGGATGGAATAAGGCTAATATTACATTGGATATCGATGTGATTATTTTAGGAATGCATGCCAGAAAAGACAATGTAGAATTGGCAGAAGCGGAGAAATTGGGATTAAAAATTATGTCCTTTCCAGAATTTGTTGCCTCCGAATGTGATGATAAAAAGAGAGTAGTTATAGCAGGCAGCCATGGAAAAACAACTACTACATCAATAATTATGTTTGTGCTTGCCAAACTCAATATTGATTTTGACTATTTAGTAGGAAGTTCAGTTGAGGGATTTGACTTGTCTGTTAAACTTACAGATGCACCGTTAATTATTATTGAAGGTGATGAGTATCTATCTTCACCAATTGATATGAGGTCTAAATTTGTTTGGTATAATCCACATATTTCAATAATAACAGGGATTGCATATGACCATATCAATGTGTTCCCAACTTTTGAATTGTATGTAAAAACATTTGAGGATTATATTGAAACTCATACTGATAATGGAATATATTTTTGGTTTAAAAAGGATGAAATACTAGAAAGACTAGCGTTAAAATCTGCCGTGAAAAACCAAGCATATACAACACCTTATAACACCGTTATTAATGGTGTAACAACCCTAATTCATGATGATGTTGAGTATCCTATTGAAATGATTGGAGAACATAATCTAGAGAACATAGAAGCGGCATCGTTGGTTTGTGAACAATTGGGTGTAGAAAGAGATGTGTTTTTCAAAACAGTATCATCATTCACAGGAGCTGGAAAACGAATGGAGAAAGTATATGATTCACCAAACCAAGTTGTTTATCGTGATTTTGCTCACTCTCCAAGTAAGCTTGAAGCAACTACTAGGGCGGTTAAAAAAGCATTTGATACACCACTAACTGCTGTTTTTGAGCTCCATACTTTTAGTAGTCTAAACAAAGATTTTTTACCCCTTTATAAGGCTACAATGGATTCTGCAGATAGTGCTACTGTATTCTACAATAAAGCTGTTTTTATGCACCGTAAAATGGAACCTTTTGAAAAAGAATTTGTTCAACGATGTTTTGGAAATGTAGAAGTCATTACGGATGTTAAAGAACTGGAGTTAAAAGTTAATTCTTCTTTCAAGAAAGGAGATAATATTTTATTAATGAGTTCTGGAAAATTTGAAGACGCACAATTTGATTTTACCTAGAGGGTTTTAATAATCAATTCTAAGTCAAAGTCGATAGGATAATTACCGGTTATTCGCTGTGATTTAATGGCGTAATAACTATCGTTTTTTTGTACAATCAGAAAATTGTCTGTTGATATTGTTGCTTGTAAATTGACTTCGTCCCAATCAATTAGTACACTGTGTAGTTGGTCTCTGGAATTAAAAATTAGTGATTGAGTCTTAAAAAAATCAATCTCGTCGAAGGAATGGATACTATCAATGGCAATTTTGTTGTAATCATTGTTAATTAGCAACGCTTGGTACACACCATAATAATCGTTTATGGTAGGAAGAAACGGTAAATTACCCTGTTTGGTGATAGAGTCTGCTATAAATGTAAGACATAAGTCCCAATCATTTTTCTTTGGTTCAACTTTAGGTTGTACAGGTTCGGATGCAAGTCGGAGAAACGAATGAGTATACAATTCATCTTTGTTTACTGTTACGGTATGGTCAATATCCCCATTTAAGGATGCGTATCGAATACGATAGGCATCGTCGCTGGCATCCAACACTTGAACTTTATAGAAAATTGCAGTAATGTCATTTTTTAGACGTAGGATGTATACATTTTTAAATGATTTAGGTGTGCTAAAATTAAAGTCACCCCAGCCCGCAAAAGCAGGGTAAGCTCCTTTTGAAGTAGGTGCATCAATAAGCCATTTTAAGCCAACAAGATTGAAAGTTGAATCTACTGCGTCAAAATTAGTAATTGTAGTTTGATGGATTGCTACATTTTCCAACGGATTCATGTAAATAGACCAGCCGTTTTTTGCATTTTGAAATTTAAGATGCCATTTTTTATCAAATGGGTCTAGTTCTATGTTCTGATGACTCAGGTTTAGATAAACAGCTTGGTTGCTAGTAACATCTGATGTGAGTAGTACCTCGTTGGCTAATGGAGCAGCTATCTGACGATCTGGTTCAAAGCACCCAGAAAACACGAGAACAATTAGAAAAAATTTAAGAGATCTCACAACAAATTAATTTTTAAGGTTAAAAATATGTTTCGTTTCCTTGAGCTCAATACATTAGAATTTGAAAGCAAGATCTTACTAAATTCAGTGAGTTCAAAAGTGTTTGCTTCTAGAGAAGAGTTATCTAGGATATTGTTTACTCCAAAAAGAACCGCAAATCTATCTTTCATTAAATCTTTACGAATGGCAATATGAAGTTGAGGTGTGTTCTGTATTTCTTGAATTACAACTTTCCCTTCTTCAAATCGCATGTCAGAGTATTTACCTAAGAATCGAGCGGTTAAGAAAACTTTAATATCTAACTTTGGTATTGTTGTTTGGCTATAAAAATTGAGCTCTGGATAAAAGAAGTTTTGATTTATGCTGTCTTTTGAAAAGTTTAAGCCATGGAGTATAAAACTGGGTCGGATAAGATTTTCGTTCTTCTTGTAGGTAAAACTAAAGTATGTTGCGGAACCTCCACTAACTCTAGAATTTATGTAAGCTCCTTCGCTCACCACAGGTATTCCGGCTTGCTGTGTATAGAGAAGGCCACTTTTAAATGAGTAATGGTTTTTCTTTATATCTAAATGAAAATTATACGAGCTAAGTATTGTTGGTTCAAGTAGGATATTATTTGTAACTTCAGTAATTCTATCTGGGTAGAAAATATTTTGAAAATTAGGATAAGATATAGATCTATTATAGGAAACATTTAGCTGAAGAATTTTTGAGGGAGCAAGAATTATTCTTGCTTGTGGAAGTAAGTAACTTCCAGATAAACTATTTGTTAAAAATTTTGACCCTGCTTCAACTTTAAATCCATTCTTGTACTGATAATGAAATAAACCATACGCCGAATAATCCGAATAAGCAGTTTTAATTCCATTGATGCTTGAATAAACTTTATCATTGGTGTTTGATAATTCTATTCCAACATCAAATCCATAGTGCCTATAGTTTCCGTTTAAATTAAGCTGCATAAAGGTGTTGTTGTAACTTAATGTATCAAGATTTTCATTTTCATCACTAACCATTTCATTAAGATTTGAAAGGTCTTTATTATAAATTAAATCTTTATGAGAGAGGGATGTAAATTGGCCTAAGAGGCTAAGAGAATGATTTTTAGAAAGAGCGGATTTAAGTATTCCATAATGGCTATTCTTTTGATACTTTTTAACCTGGTCCTTTGCTCTAGAGGTACCCGCAATTACATCTCCTTTAATCTGTTTTTCTATCCAACTGTTGTCAGAATATAGGTTGAGTTGGACACTTGATAGTATATGATATTGATAACGAAGATCTAAATCATATCGTTCAGAAGCAGCCCATGGAGAATGTCGTTTTGAAGTGTCATTGGTATAACTCGATTCGAAACTTCTATTTCCACCTATTGATAAATTGTGTTTGACATTACTTAAGTCAGCCGTGATACTGCTGTGAATGTCGTTCAAACTCCCAGAAGTAACAGATGTTTTAATAGAATAAGGTGCTATAAAAGTGTCGGAAGAATACATATGGATTGTTAATCCTCCGTTGTTTTTGTTTATTGTATTAAACTCAGAAATGGATATGGTTACTTCATCAATGTCCCATAATGGAATATTCTGCAGAGAGTAAGTGACGTTTTGATCCATTAATAGAGGAAACCCGTTTTTATAAATAGCTATTTGCTGATCGCTTAAGATTCCTCCATTCACAAAAGATTCATTTTCGCTAACAAAACGATGAATAAATGGAGTGTGTTGCATAAGATCAAAAAGATTTTGACTATTTAAAGCTTGTATTTGCTCTCGGTTAAAACTAAAAAAAGAAGTAGAATCATTTGCCTCACTTTTAAAGCAAAACATAACGAAAACTGAAAGTAGTATGTTTCGGAAAATTCTCACTAATCTTAACCTAATCTGTTTACATACAATAATAGGACTAAGTCTATTATTTGTATGAACATAAAAGGCTTATTGACAATAATTTTAGGCAGATATTACGTCCCTTTTACTTTTAAGTAAATTAACGGCAACAAATACGAAAACAAAGACCAATCCAATTACTGTTGATATTGATCCTGCAACCGATACGTCTAACCATTTAGCGGCATAATAGCCAAGTGCTGAACATAAAATACCTATAGCACATGCAAGAATCAACATTTTCTTAAAATCTTCTACCAATAAATATGCAATTGCCGGAGGTCCAGATAAAAATGCGATTACTAAAATTGCACCAACAGATTCAAATGAAACTACTGTTGTTAGTGATACTCCGCTCATTAAAAAATAGTGCCAAAATCCTACAGCTATTCCAGTAGACAAAGCAAAATTAGGATCGAAGGTTGTAATGAATAATCCTTTATAGCCCCATACAACTGCCGCAATTAAAATAATGCAAACAGACAGAAGGATTATAGTTTGTTTTGGTAGTTCGAATAATCCAAAAACCGGCTTCAGCCACAATGAGATATATTCAATTTCTCCGTACAGTACACATTGTTGATCTAAATCAGCATTTTGTCCAAACTTAGAAATTAGTATAATACCGATTGCAAACAACAATGTATACGATACACCAATTGCCGCATCACTTTGTAAGCGTGCCCGTTTTGTAAACCATTCAATTATCAAGGTGGCGATTATTCCACTAAATGCAGCTCCAATAAGTATGGGAAGACTTCCTGTAGATCCAGACAAAAAGTAGGCAATAAATATTCCCGGAAGAACAGCATGGGATATTGCATCTCCAAGCATAACCATTTTTCGCATGACTAAGAAACTGCCCATTAATGCACAGTTTATCGCTACCAAGCTTGCAGTAAATATGATATAAAAGTCATTCATATGGAATTTCACTTTGATGAGGATCTTTCTCCGGATACTGCAACAGTTTTAATAAATGTTTTTCAATTTCCGGTGTGATAACGTGCTCAATACCTTCTGCATCATCATGCAAATGATCTGCTTCGAGTTGAAAGTATTTAGAAAGATAAAGTTCCCATAGACGGTGCTTTCGTATTACTTCTCTGGCCGCTATCTTACCTTTTTCATTAAGAATAACAAGCCCACGAATTTGATCAATAAAGTCGTTTTTTTCTAGTCTGTTTAAAATTGAAATTAGAACCGGTGCTCGATACTTCTCCTTTTCAATAATTTGTGCAATTGAGAGCGTATTCCTTCCTTTATCTGCCAACTTATAAATATCTTTTAATACATTTTCATTGTTGATTTTTATGTTATTCGACTTTCGAAGTTTCCAACGTGCAATTACTCCTCTGTCTCGTCCAAAAAGAATGGCTATTAATGTAAATAGCGATAGTGCAACAACAATCCAAGGTCCAGTAGGCATGCCGTTCCCGCTATAACTAATAAATACTCCAATCCATCCACTAACAAATCCAAATACCCCTGAAATTAAAAGCATTCTTCCTATCGAGTTTGTTAAGAAACGTGCACCTGCCGCAGGAGTTATTAGTAATGCTGCCATTAGAACTACTCCAACTGCTTGCACTCCAATAGCAACGGTTACTACAGTAAGTAGTGCAAGAAATGACTTTATAAATGTAGTATTAAACCCAATTCCTTTAGCATAATTTTCATCAAAACTTATCATACTAAAACCTCTTAAGAATATAGTAATGAATATGATATTGACGATTGCTATGATTGAAAAAAGTTTAACATCTCCAAGACTCATAGATGCAGCCTTCCCGAACAGGAAACTGTCAAGACCACTTTGGGCCGCATTTCCGCTGTGTTGTATTTTGGTTAGCAAAACAATTCCAACACCAAAAAACACACTTAATGTTAATGCTAAAATTGTATCTGGTTTTAATTTTGATTTTGCTTGTACAAAATCAACTATCCATATAGATAATAGCCCAGATAAAATAGCTCCAATTAAAAAGTAAACTGGATTTTTAACTCCAGCTAACATAAAAGCAATTGCAACTCCTGGAAGCACTGAATGAGATATAACATCACCAATTAAAGCTCGTTTTCTCAAATAAGTGAATGTACCCACAACACCAGCTGCAAAACACAAAATACCTGAACCAATACTGATAACAAATAAGTTGTAGTTTTCTACAGAAAAAAATGTGGTGATATGTTCCCAAAGATTCATTATTTGTGACGTATTGGGAATTCTTTATTTTCTAGTTCTTGACTTATTTTTGATATGGTTGTTAGTTTACCACCATACGTATCGGTGAGTACCTGGTCGTTAAATACCTCAGAAACTGGTCCTGCCGCAACCAATCGCGTATTAAGTAAAACCAACCAATCAAAATACGATTGGGCAGTATGTAAATCATGATGTACAATTACCAATGTTTTACCTGCATCTTTCATCTCTTTTAAAAGCGAGATAATCATCTCTTCTGTTGAAATGTCAACACCTGCAAAAGGTTCATCCATAAGAAATAGATCTCCTTGTTGGGCTAATGCTCTTGCTAAGAAAACACGTTGTTGTTGTCCCCCAGACAGCTGACTTATTTGCCTTTTCGAATATCCTAACATGTTTACCTTTTCAAGACTCTCAGCAATAATATCCTTATCTTCTGAGGTCAATTTTTTAAAAAGACCTCTTTTTTGAAATCTACCCATTGAAACAACGTCCCAAACACTTGCGGGGAAATCCCAATCAATGTCTTGACGTTGTGGTACATAACTTATTTTTTCACGAACTTCATCAAGCTCTCTGTCATATACTTTTGTGTAACCTGATGTAGGAGTTGCAACGCCCATTATGGCTTTCAACAGCGTGCTTTTACCACTTCCGTTTGGGCCCATAATTCCAATTACTTTTCCTCTTGGAAGAGAAAAATCTACGTTCCAAAGTGCTGGTTTCCTACCATACAATACTGTTAAATTATGAGCTTCAATAATCGGATTCTCTATCATTATTTCAATCCTTCAATTATCGTATGAACATTAGCCTGAAGCATTCCTATGTATGTAGCAGCAGGAGTCTTCTCAGCTCCTAAAGCGTCGCTGTATAAGGTTCCTCCAATTTTTAATTCATAATCTCGTGCTTGTGCTCCTTCAATAACTGCCCTTAAATTTTTATCAGATACACTCGTTTCAACAAACACAGACTTAATATTATTGTCTATTATAAAATCGATAAGGTCTTTAACATCTTTAGCACCATACTCCGCAGCTGTTGAAATTCCTTGTAATCCACGAACTCTAAAGTTATATGCATCACCAAAGTATTCAAATGCATCGTGGCTTGTAATTAAAACTCTGTTCTCGTTGTCCAATGTGGAATCGAGCAATTGAGTAAGACCAGACGAAATAGAAGCCACTTCTTCACTGTAATTTCTGCAATTTGCAGCAGTGGTTTCTAAGCCCTCAATTTTGCTTAATTCTCCAGCTACACCGTTTAATCCTTCCATCCAAACTGCAGGATTAAACCAAATATGCGGATCAACTAAATCTGAGGTTTCATCTACTTTTTTGAGACTATTTTTTGATACAAAGTTCCCAATAGCATATGCTGGTTTTGATTTACTATAATTATCTAACATCTGAGCCATTTTGCCTTCCAGATGGAGACCATTGTAAATTATAATGTCGGCGTTAGCAAGTTTTGAGATATCTCCTTGTGAGGCTTTGTACAAATGTGGATCAACACCTGCTCCCATTAATGAGATCACTTTTATGTCTTCGCTTACTATGTTTTCTATGCAGTCTTTTATAATTCCTGTTGTAGTTACAATGGTTGTTACGCCATCATCTTCAACAGTTTTGCACCCTGAAAAAACTATAGCAATTACAGTTATAAGGGTAAGAATATTCCTCATACCGCAAACTTAACTAGAAAAATGAAACGAATTTGAAAAAGATAAGGGTCGAAGGTTTGCCTTCAACCCTATATCCTTGGGTAAACTAAACAGTACTTTGGAGAGACACTTGGGGTTTAAAAAATGATGCACAGAGAAGTCATGTTTTTAGAATCAAGTACTATCTAGACTTTTTGGCCGTAAATTTGCTGTGTAAATAGAAATGAGAGTTGCATTGGTTTTATTGGTTGTGTTTAGGGTGAGCTTTTCTTCATTTTCACAATTGTATGTACTTAAGGATCACCGTCCTGATAGCAATTTATTTGCTCCAATGTTGTTTGACTCATTACCTGAAATGTGTGATTCTTTTTTCACACAATTAAAGAAGGAGGATGTAAATACGATTAAGAGTTTTGTTCCAACGATGAGGTATTTAAAGACAACTTTTGATACTTTGTCTGTAGAATATACCTTGGACAAAGTGGTTATTCGGCAGCAGAGGTTGCTTAGAAGTTTGCAACGACAGTACCTAAAAGTTTTAAAAAAGGCGAAGAAAGATAAATTGAAAATGCGACATTTAGATCATAAGAAAACTGATTTTGATTACGGAGCTGATGAGGATGGGAATAGGTATTGTTATGTTACTGTGCAGTGTAATAAAAGAAAGAAAGAATACGAATTGAAATATGTTGCAATTCAGCTAAATGGGATGTGGTTTCTTGGAGATGAACTGGAATTTGAGCGTATCGAATGAGGTGGTTACTAATTATATTGTTATTTGTTGGGCTGAGTTCATGGGCACAAAAGAGGAGTGTAAAAAAGCATCCCAATAATCGCAAATATGCAATAACCCTTAATGACTCCACTTTCTTGTCTGATTATGAGTACTCTGAAGTGAGTGAATGGTCCGAAAGCAAAGCATATATTGCTAAAGGGGATTTATATGCCTATATAGATTCCAATCTGAATGAGCTATCTCCTTATGTTTTTGCAGAGGCAAACAACTTTAATAAGGGTTATGCCATAGTAGGAGATAGTTTCAATAGAAGTGTAATCACCAAGAACATGCATATGGTGATGCCGTTTATTTTT
This sequence comes from Bacteroidia bacterium, assembly GCA_013042025.1. GTDB lineage: Bacteria > Bacteroidota > Bacteroidia > NS11-12g > UBA9320 > UBA9320. The sequence goes on along the minus strand of JABDQY010000007.1, from coordinate 18,938 downwards.
GATGAAGTAAGGTTGCCGGACAAAGGATTAATTCTAGTAAAATCACATGAAGGACTTTGGGGAGCATATGATACAATGGGGAATCAAAAATTACCTGTGATTTATGACCTTCCTCCGCAAATCTTAACTTTAGAAAGAATCATTGTCCGCAAAAATGAATTGTATGGTGTAGTCAATGATTGTAATGAGACAGTATTCAATTGTAACTATCAATATATTTCGTCGGATGGGCTTGGATACAAGAGTGGTAAATACCTTGTGTTGTTTGAAGGTAGTTGAAATCAATTGGCAAGTTTATATCCTGAGAATTTTGCTAGTGTAGAAGCAAATTTATCAGTCTTCTCACTTTATTTGCAGTATGCAAATGACAACCACCAAAGATTTCGCTGAAAAACTAGACAGAGAAGATTCCTTGAAAGAATATCGAAGTAAGTTTTATATGCCACCTGGGAAAACACGTGCAGAACAATTGTATTTCACAGGGAATTCTTTAGGACTACAACCTAAAACGGTTGAATCTTATTTGCAACAAGAATTAGAAGACTGGAAGAAATATGGAGTAGAGGGGCATTTTCATGGGAAGAACCCTTGGTTTAGTTATCACCATTTTTTTGAGAAAGAAGCTAAAGTAGTAGGAGCTAAAACAGATGAAGTAGTTGTGATGAATAATCTTACAGTGAATTTGCATCTCCTTCTGGTAAGTTTTTATAGACCGAGTAAATCAAGATACAAAATTATAATGGAGGCTGGTGCTTTCCCAAGTGATATGTACGTAATAGAAAGCCAGGTTAAACATCACGGATTTGATTACAACGATGCTGTAATTGAGATGAAACCGCGAGAAGGAGAGCATGCTTTGAGGACTGAAGACATTATTGCAAAAATTAACGAAACTGGAGATGAGTTGGCACTTTTATTTTTCAGCGGCGTACAATATTATACTGGACAAGTGTTTAATATTAAAGAGCTTACAGCAGCAGCTCACAAGGTTGGTGCATTAGCAGGTTTTGATTGTGCACATGCAGCTGGGAACATTAAAATGGAATTGCATGATTGGAACGTTGATTTTGCTGCGTGGTGTACCTATAAATATATGAATTCTGGTCCAGGTGGTGTTAGTGGTGTTTTTGTCCATGAAAAACATGGTAATAATCCAGATACTCCTCGTTTTGCAGGATGGTGGGGTCATAAGGAAAGTGAGCGGTTTCAAATGAAACGAGGCTATATCCCTGAACCCGGAGCAGCGGGTTGGCAGTTAAGTAATGCCCCTGTATTAACCATGGCAGCTCATAAAGCATCATTAGATATGTTTGATGAAGTAGGAATGGACGTTTTGGTTGAAAAAGGCACAAAATTGAATGCTTTTTTGGAGCAAGTAGTGATTGATGCTCAAAATGCAAATCCTAAATTGGAATTTGAGATTATAACGCCTGAAGAAAGAGGATGTCAATTAAGCATGTTAACCAATGAAAACGGCAAGGCCTTGTTCGATTATCTTACAGAACATGATGTAATTGCAGATTGGAGAGAACCTAATGTAATTCGATTGGCTCCAGTGCCTTTGTACAATAGCTTTATGGATATCTGGGAGTTTGGTGAATTGCTGAAGAACTTTTAGAAAAAAACCCCAATCTTAAAGATTAGGGTTTTTACTAATGTTTTCTTCCGATAATTCGGAATTAGCCAATAGCCTTGAATCTGATTTCTTCTCTAAGGAGATCAAAATGTTGGCTGTGAAGAGCACTGTCAATAAAAACAATTGAATAAATAGTATTTTTTTAAGTGCGTTCATAAGTAGTGTAGTCTAATGGTTTATTATATATAGTAGTAGTTTACTATTTCATCAGGTACAAAGTAAAGCATGAGTTATCCACATTTCCAAACTTTATGTGTAAAAAGTCTCAAAAAGACACAAAATAATCCCAAAATGGGATTAATGTCTAATTTGTTTCAATAATTCTAAGTTGTCCAATAAGCTGTTACCCCCAGTGATAGCAAGGATTAGGTGGTTTTTACCTTGTTTAAAGCCATAATTGCTGGGTTCTGTGTTCACCTTGTTTAGTATCGTTGTGAAAATCGGTGCTTGATAAAAATCTTCTCCCAAATCATTGTTGAAAAACAAAAACAGCTGAGACTCTTTCGTTTTAACTTTTTCTGCATGCAGTGTTTGAGCATATAATCGCAATTTAATGCTCAAAACAAGGTCTTGTACCATTTTAGGCATATCTCCAAATCGATCTTCCAGCTGCTTTACAAAAGTGTGCAATTCTTCCAATGTGCTTATATTCGATAATCGGGTATATAAATTAATACGCTCGGCAACATTGCTAACATAATCATCAGGTAAACGTGCTTCAAAGTCTGGTTCTACAGAACATTCGATTTTTATTTCTTGAGGTTCTTGCTCTAAAATATCCTTAAACTCAGATTCTCTAAGTTCCGCAATTGCTTCATCCAATATTTTGTGATACATCTGAAAGCCTATTTCAGATATAAACCCACTTTGTTCTGCACCAAGTAAATTCCCAGCTCCTCGTATGTCGAGATCTCGCATAGCTACATTAAATCCACTACCAAGGTCCGAATACTCTTCAATCGCTTGAAGTCTTCGTCTTCCATCTTCTGGTAATGTATATACTGGTGGAGCCAAAAGATAACAATATGCTTTTATATTACTTCGACCAACACGTCCTCGCATCTGATGCAAATCGCTTAACCCAAACATATGAGCATTATTTATAATAATAGTATTGGCGTTAGGGATATCTAATCCGCTTTCTATAATAGTAGTAGCAACCAAAACATCAAATTCACCTTCAATAAATTGAACCATTACTTGTTCTAATTCATCTCCTTTCATTTGTCCATGTCCCACCGCTACGCGGGCATTTGGGACCAATTCATTTATACGATGAGCAACTTCTTTAATATCTCTTACCCTATTGTGAATCACAAATACTTGGCCTCCACGTGCAATCTCATTACTAACTGCTTCCTGAATGATGTCATTATTCCACACTTGAACTTCAGTATGTACTGGCCTTCTATTTGCAGGAGGTGTTTGCATTATACTCAAATCTCGTGCACCCATTAAGGAGAAATGTAAGGTTCTTGGAATTGGTGTAGCAGTAAGTGTTAAGCTATCTACATTTGCACGAAATTCTTTTAAACGTTCTTTGGCACTTACTCCAAACTTTTGTTCTTCATCAATAATTAATAATCCCAAATCGTGAAACTTGGTTTTTTTATTCAACAGCTTATGTGTTCCAATAATAATATCAACCGTTCCTTCTTCCAGTTTCTTTAACGTATCATTTTGCTGCTTGGTAGTTCTAAATCGATTGATATAATCTACCGTACAAGGAAAGTTGAGTAATCTATCTCGGAATGTATGATAATGTTGTTGAGCAAGAATTGTAGTAGGAACTAAAATAGCAACTTGTTTGCTATCGCAAACTGCTTTAAATGCTGCCCTAATGGCTACCTCTGTTTTTCCAAAACCTACATCTCCACAAACCAATCGATCCATTGGATTTGGACCTTCCATATCACTCTTAACATCCTCCGTAGCTTTAGCTTGATCGGGAGTGTCCTCATACATGAAACTAGCTTCAAGCTCTGTTTGCAAATAAGTGTCTGGCGTAAATTGAAATCCTTTTTCTGCTTTCCTTTTAGCATAGAGTTTAATGAGATCTCTCGCTATGTCCTTTACCTGCTTTTTTGTTTTTCGTTTAAGATTTGCCCAAGCATCACTACCTAATTTATTGATTTTTGGTTCGGTTCCATCTTTTCCTTTAAACTTGGAAATCTTGTATAAGGAACCAATATTTACATATAGTAAATCTCCGTTCTTATATTCGATACGAACGGCATCTTGCATCTTACCGCCCATTTCCATTTTTTGTAATCCTTTGAATTGGCCAATCCCATGATCAATATGAACCACATAATCTCCCGGATTTAGATCTTTTAACTCTTTTAAACTTATTGCACCTGTTGTTGAAACCCGTTTACCAGTTTTAGCAAGGTAGAATCGATTAAATATTTGGTGCTCAGTGTACGCTGCGATTTTTAAATCATGATCTATAAATCCTTCACTTAAGCTTTTATATAATGGAGTTATGGTGTAACCAGAATTTAAGTCATCGAAAATGCTTTCTAAACGCTCAATTTGCTTTGCACTTTCTGAAAATATTAGCGTCTGATATTGCTTTTCTTTTAAAGATTTAAGAGTGTCGATTAATAAGTCAAAGTTCTTGTTTACAGTAGGTTGTGGTGCTTGTTTAAAGTTGAGCTTTACTGAAGGGCGAAAGAATGTCTGACTACTAAACTCAATGACCTGCTTGCTGTTAATTTGATTAGCAACTTCTTCCTCTGTAAAATATGCTTTTGCAACAGTAAGCTCACTTGTACTTGTACCTTCTGCCTTCGTTATCCCTTTTTGTATTCGATTGAAAGCTGATGGTAGATCATATGCACAGAATATTGGTTTCTTTCCTAAATAACTATATAAATCTGAACTTGAATCGCTCTGAGAAGTTTCCTGTACATTTGGGACAACTGTAGCTCGAATTAGTTTTTTTGTAGACAGTTGAGATATTGGATCAAATTCTCTTATAGATTCTATTTTCCTCCCATCTAATTCCAATCTGAATGGAAGATCACTAGCGAATGAATATAAGTCTATTATTCCTCCTCTGATTGAAAATTGCCCAGGTTGGTAAACAAAATCTTCTCGATAGAAAGCATATTCATTGAGCACTTCTATTAAGAAGTCCAAATCTACTTCTTCACCTATCTTAAAAATTAGTTTGCTTTTTTCGAAGTCTTCTTGCTTAATAATTTTCTCCAAAAGAGCTTCAGGGTATGTGACAATTATTTTGGGTGCATCTAAATCAGAAATACTATCTAGAACACTAGCATTCGATTGAATTTTAGTTGCTTCTGGTACTGATAAATCAAAACTTTTACGAAATGAATCTCTCCACAGAAAGACGTAATTATGATCGGTAAAGGCTTCAATATCAGCATAAGTATACTCCGCTTGTTCAAAATCATTGCAACAAATTACGATGCTTCTATTGAGGTGTTTGTAAAGATGTGAAAAGAGTATTGATCGGAATGATCCAATTGTCCCTTGAATGCCAAAACGAGTTTTTCCGGCAATAAGCTCCCGCTCCATCTCAAGTATGGATGGATATTCATTAAAAAGCTGTACAAATTCTCTACTATTCATAGATTGCTTTTTAGGCAATAAAAAAGGGGTGCGAATATAAGATCACACCCCTTTTTTTATGAATTTGATTGAATTTTATTTCATATGCTTTAGGTTAACACCATAAAGTACTATAAATACAACTCCGATAAATCCAGTCATTCCGGCAACAGCAAGTCCAACAACGCCTTCAAAGACGACGGCCATTCCGATTACCATTACCAAGATACCAGCAATATATGCAAAGTATCCAACTCTTTTAAGTTGCCACATTAATATAGCTCCGAACAAAGTAAGTAGACACGATATTATATTAACTAATGATGATTTTCGAATATTTTCTGGAGTGATAGCCTCTGTAATATCACCAAAAATGTTCTCTAAAAATTCTTTTTGACTGTCAGACATGTCTTCATTTTCTTCGATTTCGTCCATAGCCTCATCCATTTCTTCTTCAACCATCTCTACCGCATCTCCTGCCATTTCAGCCCCGAAATAGTCGGTTATTGCATCTACAATTCCCCATCCACTTCCTATAAAAGTGAGGATGCATAAAATGGTTAAAAATTGGGGTCTAGTGGGTCCTGTGCTAATAGTTTCTTCCATACTGATTTGTTTAAATTGGTTTTTCCAAAGATATAAAAATCTATTCAAGGATAATCCACGATAAATCCGATGCATTTAAACAGCAAAAATTAGTCTACAATTCTATCTTTGCCATCTATTTTGTAAATATGTTAAATCACTCTTATTTAAGCAATGCCGATGTAGATTCTATTGAGCACCTCTACGAGCAGTATAAAAGCGATAAATCATCAGTTGACGAGAGTTGGCAACGATTCTTTGAAGGCTTTGATCTAGCCTATGGAGATTTGGGATTAAAAGAAAATGGTGCTGCAATCTCAGAGAACATGATTCAAGAGATTAACGTGCTAAATCTTATAAATAATGGGTACAGAACAAGAGGGCATTTATTTACGAAGACCAATCCGGTTAGAGAAAGAAGAAAGTATGCTCCGGATTTAGCTATTGAAAACTATGGCCTATCAAAGGCAGATTTAGACAAAACATTTAATGCTGGAATTGATCTTGGAATAGGGCCAGCGAAATTGAAAGATATAATAGCTCATTGCGAAGCAACATATTGTCAAAGTATTGGGGTTGAATACATGTATATCACTCATCCTGAGCGGAAAGAGTGGTTACAAAAAAGAATGGAGGAACGAAAGAATACTCCAAGTTTTACCATTGAACAGAAAAAGCTTACTCTTGAAAAACTGAATGAGGCAGTAGCATTTGAAAACTTTCTTCATACCAAATATGTAGGTCAAAAACGATTTTCTCTTGAAGGGTTAGAAACACTCATTCCTGCTATAGATGCTGTAATTGAACTTGGTGCGAGCCATGGAGTTGAAGAGTTTATTATTGGAATGGCTCATCGAGGGAGATTGAATGTTTTGGCAAATATTATGAAGAAGAGCTATGCCGAAATTTTTAGTGAATTTGAGGGTAAAGCTCATGAGGACGCAATCTTTGAAGGAGACGTTAAGTATCATTTAGGTTATACGAGTAAAATCAATACCAGTTTGGGAAAAGAGGTCAAATTAAACCTATGTCCAAACCCTAGTCATTTGGAATCTGTAAACCCTGTTGTTCAAGGGATTACAAAAGCCAAATTAGATAAGCAATACAACAATGAGTTTTCTAAAATAACACCAATACTTATTCATGGTGATGCAGCAATAGCTGGACAAGGAATTGTGTATGAAGTAATTCAAATGGCGGGCTTAGAAGCTTACGATGTTGGAGGAACGTTACACTTAATTACAAATAACCAGATTGGTTTTACAACTAATTATATAGATGGAAGAACTTCCATTTATTGTACTGACGTTGCAAAAACTACCAAATGTCCAGTATTCCATGTCAACGGTGATGATGTAGAAGCTCTAATTTATACGATAAAACTAGCTCTAGATTATCGACATACTTTCAATACTGACGTATTTATCGATATTCTTGGATATAGGAAATATGGGCACAATGAAGGAGATGAGCCTAAATTTACACAACCAACTCTTTATAAAGCAATAGCGAAACATCCTAATCCAAGAGAGATATATTCAAGGAAGCTTCAAGAGCAAGGTAGTATAGAAGCGAATTTGGCTAAACAAATGGAGAAAGATTTTAAAGCCATGCTTCAAAAAAATCTCGATGATGTTCGAAGCAATAAAATTCCAAAGGATAATAACTTGCCGAAGAATACATGGGGCAAGTTGAAAATCGGAACGAAAGAAGATTTCGATAAAGTCTCAAAAACAGCCATTACAAAGAAAAGTTTCGACACAATTGCAAAAGCTATAACAACAATTCCGGACAATCATTTGCCAATTCGGAAAATTACAAAACTCTATACTGATAGGGCTAATATGGTGAAAGATGGAGTGTTTGACTGGGCTATGGGAGAATTAATGGCTTATGGTAGTTTATTGATGGAAGGTCATCCGGTTCGATTAAGCGGTCAAGATGTTGAACGTGGTACTTTTTCCCATCGTCATGCAGTGCTAAAAACTGAAGAAGGAGATGATGAATATGTTCCGCTAAACCATCTATCTGATACACAGTCAAAATTTGACATTTATAATTCTTTACTTTCCGAATTTGCTGTACTCGGATTCGAATATGGATATTCAATGAGTAATCCGTATGGGCTTACAATTTGGGAAGCACAATTTGGTGACTTTGCAAATGGAGCTCAGGTTATGATTGATCAATATGTTGCTAGTGGAGAAACAAAGTGGGGAAGATATAGTGGATTAGTAATGTTATTGCCTCACGGATATGAAGGTCAAGGTCCGGAGCATAGCAGTGCTCGTTTAGAACGATATCTACAACTCTGTGCAATGGCAAATATGCAAGTTATGAATATCACAACTCCAGCTAATTTATTTCATGCTTTTAGAAGACAGATTAAACGAGATTTTAGAAAGCCGTTAGTGATTATGAGTCCTAAGAGCTTGTTAAGGCATCCAAAATGCGTAAGTACAACAGAAGAGTTTACTAAAGGAGCATTTCAAGAGGTAATTGATGATAATTATGTTGATCCAAAGAAAGTGACCAAGGTCAATTTTTGTTCAGGTAAAATCTATTACGAGTTGTTAGAAAAACAACAAAATGATAAGAGGAAAGATGTAGCCATTGTTCGTCTAGAACAACTTTATCCTATGCCTGAGAAGCAAATGGCGGAGATCTTTAAAAAGTACAACAAAGCAAGTTTTTGTTGGGTGCAAGAGGAACCGAAAAATATGGGAGCTTGGATGCATATCTTAAGATACGATTGGCCAAAACAATTTACTGAAAATACACGAAGAAGCAGTGCAAGCCCTGCGACTGGATATGCTGCAGTTCATAAGAAAGAGCAACAAGCTATTATTGATGCCGCATTTAAATAGGAACTAAGCCCCTTCTTTTGAACTTCTGAGAATAGGTTTTATTAAGGCATCTTTTCTAAAGAGTGCCAAATAAATCATTGCGGCACTCACTATGGAGGCAAGAAACTCTCCAATTGGTATTGAGAACCAAATTCCGTCCAGTTGAAAAATCATAGGTAGAATAATTACAAGAGGAATCATAAAAAGACCTTGACGTGCTAAGGTTAAAAACATTGCGGGTTTGGTTTTCCCAATGGCTTGGAAATATGCTGCTCCAATAAAACCAATCCCCATAAGAGGTAGAGAAAGAAATACAATTTTTAATGCTCTTGGTGTATTTAGACGTAGATCTGCATCTTCAGTAAAAAACCCTATTAGTTGCTCAGAGAAAAGGTAAACCAAAACAAACATAACAGTGGATGCTAACGTAGTCCACTTTAATGCAAGCCAAATGCTATTTTTTAAACGATCAAATTGCTTTGAGCCATAATTATATCCAACTATTGGCATCAATCCTTGCGTTACACCGATGTTAGGAAATGCAACAAACAACGTAAAGGTTCGAATTAATCCATATATTGCAATAGCATGTGCTCCTCCTTCGTTATTCATACCATCAGAGAACTCGATTAAACCATATTTGTTCAAAGCATTATTAAGCACAATTGCAAGCACGCTAAAACTTCCCTGCCTAACCAATGTCACCGACCCAATACTGCTCATTTCTCGTACTATTGGACCACTAAATTTGAAAAATTTGCGAGAAATTCCAAGTTCGCTTTTCCCGGATAGAAAGAACCATGCGGTATATATCCCACTAAACATGTAACCCAATGTAGTTGCCCAAGCGGCACCTGCAATACCCATTTTGAAGTAGTATATAAGAATTGGGTCCAGAATAATATTTACAACAGCAGGAATGATAAGTGTGAGCATTGCCACTTTAGGTTTCCCTTCTGCTCTTATCACGTTATTGCTCATCATTGCCCATCCTAAAAACGGAATTCCAATCAATAGAATATTGAAATAGGTTTTTGCTTCTGGAAGGATTAATTGGTTTGCACCAAACAAGCGTAGAATTGGCTCATTAAACAAATAACCCAGCAAAACAAAAGATATAACCAATGTAAGGGTAAGCCTTAACTGATTGCCAAAAGTAAGTTCAGCCTTTTCTTTTTCATTATTACCTAGAGCACGAGAAATTATGCTTGACCCTCCAACACCAATTGCCATACCAAAAGATGAAATCAAGAAAGTTATAGGTAAAACAACAGTTATCGCACCTATGGCGGTTTCCCCGATAAATCGACTGACAAAGAATGTGTCAACCATTTGGTAAAGCGACATTACCAAGAATCCCATAGCGGCCGGAACACTTTGTTGAAGTAGAAGTTTCCCAATACTTTCAGTTCCGAGTTTATCTGAGGTTTTTTTCAACTGTGCGAAAGTAAAAAATAAACCGGTAGCCCATTACAATAAGCTTAAGCTAAGTACGATCTGAACATCCAAACTTCTTTTTCTTGAAGCTTAATGTAGTCACTCATTTGAGCAGCAGTACCTTCGTCATCTATATCTCCAGCAAGTTTTAGGATACTACGTTCTTGATTTAGAATTGTGGTATAACTTTCTAAGATATTTTCAAGTGCAATCTTTCCATCAGTAATGTGTGTCATTTCTTTGATAGCAGAATGCTTTAAGTTGTCGGTAAATGAATGTAAAGGCGTTCCTTCTAAAGTAAGAATTCTTTCAGCGATTTCATCAATCTGGAGCACTAGTGTGTTGTATATTTCTTCAAACTTTAAGTGAAGTTCAAAAAATTCTTTTCCTTTAATGTTCCAGTGAAATCCACGTGTGTTCATGTATAAAACTGAATAGCTCGCTAGAAGATTATTTAATCCTTTAACTATTTCTTTTGTTTGAGTTGTTGGTAGTCCTATTGAATTCATAGTTCAAAGGTAATTAGAGATGAAACCTGAATGCAATTTTAAAAGTTGATATAACTATATGTAAATCGTATGGTGTGTTACCAATCCGAAGATTCAACTTCTTCTTCTTTCTCCATAGCAACATTCAGTTTATTGAGCATATCCTCAAAGTATGCAGCAGTTTGTTCTACATAGGCGGGGTATTTCTCTTCTTCATATCTAGGGTCGTCTTTCTTTTCCCACCTGCTTACATCATAATATGAAGGTTGTTGCCAGTTTATTCGATCAACAACATAACGGTATTTACCATCTTTTAATTCAATTTTAAAATTGTAATTAACATTACTCTGACCAATAGTTCTACCTTTTTTGTCGGTTAGTTTTACTCGAAATCGTGCTTTACCTTCAATACTATTAGCAGAATCTTGAGTTTTAATTGTTCCTTGTGGATTAGCATAAAATTCATTAATCCAGATAAGTGCTCTATTATACAATTGCGTTTGCGTGGCATTTGCTACCTCTATCACATTCGTATATTCTGCATTTCCAGTTTTTTCATTTACTGGAATAATATTTTCTTGTCCTAAAGAAACAAGTGATAATGCAACAAAAAGAGCTAAAAATATATTTTTCATTTGCTTATTATTCTAATTAAGTACTCGCAATTTACAACGGATGAAAACCTTGATTATTTTTATTGTCAACAATTTATTTTCTTTGCACTAGTGAATTATTTAAGTCATTACTATTTCGATAGCTCAGAAGACAACAAATATTATAATCTTGGATTAGTTTTACCTGATCTTGCTCGAAGTCACATTTCCAAATTACGGATAAATCCATATAAAAATATTGAGTTTACAACCAGTGAAATTTCTTCAATTAACAAAGGGTGTAACAAGCATTTTGCTAGTGATCGAAAATTTCACAATTGGATGACATTTGTAGAACTTACAGGAAGGGCAACTGATATGATTCGTGAAAGTGGTGATAAGGATATAAATCGCGATTATTTCATTACCCATATTTTGGTTGAAGTACTGCTAGATAAAATCTTGCTAGACAAAAATCCAAACTTAGCTGAAGACTTTTATGCTATGATTGATAGTGTAGAAATGGACTGGATGCTAAAGTACATGCGTTATGCAGGATTGCAAGATGATGAATTGTGGAAGGGTCAACATAGAAGATTTATGAAGGCTGCATTCTTAAAAAACTATACAAGCATTGAGAATGTTGTTTACTCAGTTGAACAAGTTGCTTTAAAAACAGGTTTGGTAGAATTGAACGATGACCAACGAAACTTGCTAATTGAAATTTGTGAAACAATAGAACCGGATTTAGAACGTTCTATTGGTGCGTTAGAAATACAGCTATTATAACCGAATGGGAATTTCCAATCTTTTTAAATTACTTACTTGTTCAGTACTCATCATTTGTGCAAGCAAAAATACTCATGCACAATCGACTCCAAAGTACAGTAATGAGTTCTTATCCATTGGGGTAGGAGCAAGAGCATTTGGAATGTCTAATTCTGTTTTAGCATCAACAGATGATGTAACTGCAGGATATTGGAATCCTTCAGGTTTAGTGAAGCAAGAAGATAAGTTGCAATTGGCCTTTATGCATTCTGCATATTTAGGTGGGATATCCAATTATGATTACCTAGGACTAAGTACTAAAGTTAAAGATAATGCAGCTTTAAGTTTTTCAATGGTTCGTTTTGGAGTAGACGGTATACCAAATACATTAGATTTAATTAGAAATGGACAAATAAACTACGATAGAGTAACTGAATTTAGTGCAGTAGACTATGGCTTCTTTATTAGTTATGCTCAAGAAGCTCTTACTGAGGGCTTGAGTTTTGGGGGAAGTGCAAAAATTATACATCGAAGGGCAGGTGAGTTTACAACAGCGTGGGGTTTTGGTGTTGATGCAAGTGCTCGATATGAAACCGAGAAAGATTGGATGTTTGCGGCAGTTATTCGAGATGTAACCACTACGTTTAACGCATGGAGTTTTAATTTTTCTGATGCAGAAAAAGATGTGTTTACACAAACCGGGAATGAGATCCCAGTTAATTCATTGGAGCTAACTTTACCTAAATTATTGCTCGGGGTAGCTAAGAAAATTGAGTTTACTGAAGACTTCAGTCTACTAGCAGAACTAAATACGGATATTAATACTGACGGACGACGAAATACATTGGTTCAAAGTGATTTTGTAAGTTTAGATCCGCATCTAGGTATCGAAGCTTCTTATAGAGACATTATTAAACTGCGAGCAGGAATTGGGAATTTTCAACAAGAAAAAGATTTGGATTATGTTCAACAATGGACATTCCAACCAAACGTTGGTGTTGGTTTAAATCTTGAGAAAATAACAATTGACTACGCTTTAAGCGATATAGGCGATCAAAGTGCAGCACTTCTTTCACATGTATTTAGCATTAGAGCAGCCATTAATCCTATTGGGAAATAGAAAAATTCCATTTACTTTTTAAATTTCAATTGAATTGTTAGCTTTGGAATTACTCCGTGAAACACATTTCATTCTTTTTTATCCTCTTTCTACTAGGCTCGATTTCTCGAGCTCAAATGGTGCAGGTTAAAGAAAAAACCTCTGGTTACTTAGGAATGAAATCTACTATTGGAGCTAAAGTATATTTCAGTCCAAGTTTAGAATTTCAAAAGGCTTCAGAGAGAGATGTATCAGAATATCCCAGTTTTTCAATAAATACTGGGGTGTTACTTGAATTACAAAGGGGATTAACACCCAGATTTACTTGGGCCTTAACTTCAGGGTATTCGCGTACTTCTAGTACCATGAATCAATCTGGTTATGGTTATGTTCTTGGAGATCCGAGTTCGCCTGATTACGGCAATACAAAATATTACTTAAGGTTGCGTTCAGGTACTCCTAAAATTGAAGACTTATTCATAGGGCTAAATATGAAGTTTTACCGTAATAAGAAAGCTGCAATTGCCCCTCTTGGTCCTTATTTTTATGTAGGAGGAAAACTACATCATGTTTCTGCTGATTTCTCTAATTTAGTTTTTAGTACCAGTCAAAGTAATGGATGGAAATATTATAACATCGAATACAAAATGGAAGACCCAATTTTAAAGATGAATTTGCCCGAAATCAATCTTGGAATAGGAGCAACTTCCGCGATTAAGAAAAAGCTGTTTCTTGACTATTCAATTGAAGCAGGATATGTTATCTATGACTATTTACCCAATACAGAAAGCATCAATAGGTCAATGAAAAATCAAATTGGTTCTAGACTCAGATTTAAGCAACTTTTAAATTATCACATTGGTTTATGCTATCCATTCTAAGAAAAAGCTGTTGGATTATATTCTTGTTTGTGTTTGCAATTAGCGGATGCGAAGAAAAGGAGCTATCCAATGAACTCTATCAAATATCCGACCCTATTGAAGGAGATACAATTAGCACTTCACCCTGCAATTTAGAAGAATTTGCAGAGGTAAAGGGTGAGTTAAATTTCTCAGGTACTTTTACAAAAACGGTGAAGAAGTATAACGATTTTGAAGATATAAAATTGGAATGGGGAAGTTCCAAGAAAATAATTATTCGTTATCACCATGCAAGTGGATTTAAGCACGCACTAACAAGTGGACGTAAAGTTGAATTGGGTACTGCATTTTTTGTTGAGTTTATAGTTTCTTATAAGGATTTTGGGACTTGGAGAGATTATAATGGTTGGGGTAGCATGTATTTGATTCCATATCAAGATGGCACCTTAGAAATTGATTGGTGCGACTTAACATTGTATGTAGATGGGTATACTGCCATGTCAAAAGGTGGAGTAAAGATTATTCCTTAAAACTTTTTATGAATTGGATTGAAACAATACGTTATCGCTTCACACAAAATGAGGATGTGAATCGAGCGGTACAAATGAAAGCATATATGCGAGGTCAATATGAGTACTTTGGCATTATGGCAACTCCCAGAAAAGAAATTACAAAACTGGTATATAAAGATTTGGGGTTGCCTGAAAATCCAATTGCCGTTGCTAAAAAGTTATTTGAATTACCCCAGCGTGAGTTTCATTATGTAGCACAAGAAATGATGCTGAAGTGCAAGAAGCAATGGGCCAAGGCTGTGATAAAAGATATAGAGTGGTTTATAATCACCAATTCATGGTGGGATACTGTCGATTACATCGCGGTGAATTTGGCCGGTGAATACTTCAGAAAGTGGCCAGAAGAAATAAAGAAAACAACATCTAAATGGAATAAAAGCGATAATATCTGGATGGTTAGAAGTAGTATTTTGTTTCAATTGAAGTACAAGAAAGATACCGATAAAGAACTACTTTCATCTGTTATACTGCCTCATATTTCTCAAAAAGAATTCTTCATTAAAAAAGCTATTGGTTGGGCACTACGGGAGTATTTCAAAACAAATCGTGATTGGGTTTTGGATTTTGTAAATAATCACGAGCTTCAGCCACTAAGTCGCAAAGAAGCTTTGAAAAACTTTTAGTTGTTGAATAGTATTCTATCTTTGGTTAATGGAAATCAATGGAATTGAAGGCTTGTCAGAAGAGCAAATTGTTGAAGAAGTACGTGAAGGTGCCAAATTTGTCTTTTTTACATACACCGTTTCCATAATTGTAATGACGTTTAAACGTCCAACTGATGTTTATTTTGTGCGAGCTGGGCACAGTGCAGTTATTAAAGGATTACCTCAAACAATTCTTACTCTATTCTTAGGATGGTGGGGAATCCCTTGGGGTCCTATTTACACCATTGGGACATTATATAGAAATCTTAGAGGTGGGAGAGATGTTACAGAAGAAATCCTACAATCAATTCTTGATCATAAAAATAGTTCAGCAGAATTAGAACATCTTATTGAAGAAGAGATGAAAGAGGAAGCTGAAGAAAACAATTAACCATTCACAAACCTTTTTGGTTTTTTCCCAAGAAGTGATCCAGACAATCCAAAAACACCCGCCATCAATCCTCCAATAACCGCTGCAACTATAGATGTGAGTTTAGAGGGAATCCCTAGTAGTTCCCCAACTAAAGGTTGAACTGAGCCATAGTCAAAGTAATAGATAGCACATATCCAAACAATGAAAATACTAATGAATGATATTAGGAATGCTTGTATTGGTTTTAATTTAGCTAAATATGTTACAACAAAACAGATAGGAGCGATTACCCACCATGGTAGGAAAAATGATGCCAATATCGATAACAACACTATTGCAACTATGCTAATCTTCATGATTGATTTCAATTTTAAAAAGTACGTTTTTTATATCCTCTGCACTGCGAGAAAGCTCTAATTTATCATAGGCTCCAGTTCTCCATTTATCAATCATGTTTTTGTAGAAAGGACTTGCGGGATTGCCACTCTGACCTCCTGGATAAATTCCATATGCTGTGGGATTGTCCTCTAATGAAACTACCATTCTCCAACTAGGTCCAAAGGTACTTTGCATCGCATTTAATACGTATTTATGACCACTAATAGGTTCGTTTTCAGTAAAGGTATGAGAAAAAGCAGGTAACCTAATTAGATGAGGAATTGAAGCGTTTTTTGATTCACTCCAAGTATGATGAATTGTGGAATCTTTCAACGTCATAGACATCGCCAAGTTGCAAATGTCACTAAATGTTTCCTTTTCTGGTGTCGATAGGATATCAAAATAATTACTTTCTTTATTTTCTTCGAGCAATAAGATTGTCACCCAACTATCAGGTAATGGAAGTGCGATAGAATCCATGTGATTGTACACTTCATCCCACAGTGCTTTTTGAAAGTTTTTAAACAATACGTTATATAATAAAGCTGCTTTGCTATCTGCGGTGTAGTTATAATCCCAAGATTGAAGTAAGTCTATTTCTGGAAGACTGAACATAGAACTATCTAACGCAGCTAGTATATGTGGCAAAGATTCCTCAGCTTCGATACTATAAGTACTTTGCTGCATCTCTTGCATTTCCTCAATTGTTAATCCTTTTGCATCTCGTAATATGCGATTAATCATTCTGCCTCTAAACGGTTCAAAGCTACCATTGTAATAGTTTGGATATTCTGGTGTAGTACTCCATTGATTTGCACTTGTAACATACCCTTTTGTAGGGTTTCGTTCTTGAGGATTGTGGTCTCTCGGTACAATTCCTTTCCAACCAAATATACTCGAATCTCCATCGCTTGTTAGCCTTCCTTGTCCTTGATTTTTAATTGGGATACTCCCATTTACACGTAACCCAATTTCGCCAGAATTATCAGCGTATACAAAGTTCTGTGCAGGGGCATAAAATTCTGAAGTATTGGCCAGGTATTCATCATAATTGTTACTAGTCATACCACTTACAAATGTCATAAATTCTTTGCCTGGAGCTTCGTCGTGGGCAATCCATCTAAGTGCTAAACTATTTTTGTCATCGACTATTGGTCCCCAAGCGGTATACCTAACAGTATCTTTTACTGTTCCTTGGCCCTTTACTTTTATGGATTCAATCCGTAAATCGACATCCTTTGTTTTGCCATCAAAATAGTATTGCATTTTTTCACTATTTGCCCATTTTATTTTATAGTAGTCCATCATATCATGACCAACATTCGTTTCTCCCCAGGCAATGTTCTGGTTAAAACCAATCATAATACCTGGCATGCCTAATAAGGTTACTCCTCGAGCAGAGAACTCTGGAGTAGTAATTGCTATTTCGTACCAAACGGAAGGTAAACTTAGCCCTAAATGAGGGTCATTTGCAAGCAGCGGTTTGCCTGTTTTTGTTTTACTCCCAGATACAGCCCAGTTGTTACTTCCAATTCCTTCTGGGGATTTTGGGCGATTGGTTGGGTTTAGAAAATATTCGAGTTTGGCAAGGCTTGACTTACCTGTCATTTCTTGACTTAGAGCCGCATATGGGCCTTGAATTACAGGATTGTCTTTAGGATTGTACTCTGGATAAATGGCTTTAAAGTCTTCTGGGCCTAGTAGTTTTAAAGCATTACTCATTTCTACATCTTCTTCATATCCTGCAAGTGTTTGAGTCATTGCCTTAAGCAATAGAGCAGAATGTCTTACGCTCCATTCAGAAGGTTCAAAATCCAATAGTTTGTATTCCAATGGAAAATCTTTTTGAGATAGGTTGTGAATGTAATGGTTTACACCTTGCACATAGCTTTGTATATTTTTAAATTCTTCAGGATGTTTTGCCCAACCCTTGATGGCATTATCTGCAGCATATCCAAGCCCAAGTCGGCGTTGCGTTTTATCATAGTTGAGCAGGTTTTCCCCAAAAATTTCGGATAGTTTACCGTCTGGTGAACGCGTTGAAATGTCCATTTGAAAAAGACGATGGTATGCTTCAACATAACCTTGTGCAAAGAGAGCGTCTTGGAGGTTTTGAGCATAGATGTGTGGTACCATTCGATCATCAAAAACCACTTTTATATTCTCCTTAACATGTATTGATTTCAGATTGTAACTTTCAAAATCTGTAGCACTTTCCGAGTTTTGCCATATCCCACTAAAAGGATTAAGAAGTTTGCCGAATGGAGGGAGTGGAGTGTCTTTTATGTTCCATGAATTGTTTAGAAAATACACTAAACCAATTCCAATTATCAAAAATAGAATACCTGCAACTCTCCTCATCTCTTTCAAGTTTAACGAAAAAAAACGAGATAAGTGTATTGGAACAGACTGGTAATAAGAAGTTTTACAAAAAGCTAACGATTATTATTCCTTTTCGTATAATACCTTGTCGCCATTTAGCTTAATGGAAGTAACCGATGGGTCTTTTAGAATTGTTGATACATCATAGGCTCTTGAAACACGAACTAGTGCCCTGCACTTATCATCTTTGGTTTTATGGAGTAACCAAAGATAAACGGTACCTGCATCATCTTTCGTAGTTTGAACCAGTTCGAATAAATGTGGTTTAATACACCCTCCACCATATTGCACTTTTGCAACCAATGAATCACCAATAATATTTGAAGAGATGAATGTATACTTAAGTTCATTTCGATCTATCTCTTTTACAAAAGGAACTCCAATCGTTTTTCTACTACATGAAACCAATGCAAGAAAGAGAACAAGAACAAAAGCAAAGTTTTTAATCATTTTCAGTTTGTAATACTATATTTAAACGCTGCGAAGCTAGGCTAAATTGTATTAACTTTTGAGCGACTTAATTAAAGCGAATAAATGAATGTATTTTATACCATCTTCGGTGTTCTGTTCTTGATTTTCGTTGTTGTGTCTTTGTACTTAATCCTATTTCAACCACTGCTAGATTCATATAGAAAACGTAAATCTTAACAAATAGAGTTTTTGGATTAATTTACCTTTTCCTGGATTTGTAATTCCGC
>JABDQY010000006.1 GCA_013042025.1 Bacteroidia bacterium | reverse complement strand
ACCTAAAACAGCCACGAAAACTGGGTTTTCTTTCCAGATTCCTTTAAGAAATTCTTGTACTGCTATGGTTGAATTTTGTTCTTCAGTCTTCATCATTGTTCACTTTTGCATTAGATTCAAAATAATTATCAATACGTACTTTCCAGGTTTCCATGGATTTTTGGAGAAGTTTTCCAATGGTTTTTGAAGAAATCGTTGCTCCTGTTATTGCTTCTATTTGATTATCTGAAACCTTCTCCCCCTTCTTCACTACTTCAATTTCAGGAACTACCGCTAACTGTTTAAAATTTTCTTGGAAGTCATCGTCTAGAATTATCTTATCTCCTAATCCAGGTGTTTCTTTACTCTCCAATACTTTTAGACCAATAACAATCTCGGCATCTGGATTGTATCCAGCAAGTGCCATGATAACATCCTGATAGCCCCCAGCTTCTCCCGAAATAGCAACTCCCGTAAACTGCTTGGTACTATCATATCCAAAATAAATTAGCTCTATATCTGTTTCAACGCTTCCTTCAAATGAAGTAATGTTGGAACCATCCCAATACATTTTTTCAAAATAGGTGGTTCCTGGTAGCACTTCAAAAACAGCGGCTTGCAATGCGTCTGCCCTATTCTGTGCGATGTAGGGTTTAGTAAATAAATACACACTTACCAATATTAAACCAGAAAGGAATCCAGCTATGCCTAGAGTAGATATCAACTTAAAAGAACTTGGTTCTTTCTCAGGAGTGATATGTTTTACGTCGTTCATTTGTAGCCGTATGGTTTAATTTTAGTAAACTTGTTAACTAGCGGGGTTACAGCATTCATAATTAGAATTGCGTACATAACTCCTTCTGGAAGTCCTCCCCACAATCGAATGGTAACAACTAAGATTGCTATTCCCACTCCATAAATCCATTGACCTTTGGGAGTAATTGGTGAAGTAACTAAATCAGTTGCCATATACATGGTACCGAGCATAAGACCTCCGGTGAATAACATAAATATTGGGTCTGGGTAAATGGTCGGATTAATTAACCAGAATAATCCGCTGAAAAGAATAACTGTTGAAAGAATAGCCACTGGAATACGCCAATGAATAATCTTTCTCCAAATCATATATATACCTAGAAGTAATATCAGAACACCTGCAGTCTCACCCAAAGACCCTGAGATAATGCCCAGAGCTTGATCTGTTGCAGATCCAAAATCATGATCAAATTTCATTTTTGATAACGGGGTGGCAGATGTCATAGCATCCACATTTTCGGCTTGCAAAAAAGGGAGTGCTGCATTGGTTCCATTCAATGAAAACCAACCACTTCCAAAAGTTGGGGCATTCCATGTTGTGATTGCTGCAGGAAATGCTGCTTGGAGAAATGCTCTTCCCACCAAGGCAGGATTAAATACATTTTGTCCTAAACCTCCCCATATCAACTTACCCATACCAATCGAAACTATTCCTCCTAAGAATGCCATCCAGAGGGGAAAACCTGGAGGCAGACATAAACCTAAAAGTATTCCTGTTATTAGAGCACTTCCATCTTTCAATTTTTTCCACTTCTCTCCACTTGAAAAAACATATTCTGTAACCATGCAACCAAGTATTGAAGCTACAACTACAAGAAGAGCACCAAGTCCAAAGAAGTAATACGACAAGGCTACAAGTGGAATCAAGGTATATACAACCTCCATCATAATCGTGGGCGTAGTTGCCTTATCATGTAAAAAAGGCGATGTAGATATTATTGCTTTTCTCTGCTTACTCATTACCTTTATTATTTAACGCTTTCTTAGCCTTTTGTTCCCTTAAAATTCCTTTTGCTACTCTAAAACTTTGCACTAATGGGATATGCGAAGGACAAACAAAAGAGCAACTTCCGCATTCAAAACAATCCATTACATAATTATCTTTCATATCCTCCCACAATCCTTTCTTAGCCTGCATACCTAACACACTCGGATTTAAGAACATAGGACATGCTTCTACGCAACGACCACATCTAATGCAACTGTATTCATCCATTGTACTCACATTATCTTCAGTCAAAAGGAGCAAACCAGATGTACCTTTAACAATAGGTATATCCAAAGTTCTTTGAACCATTCCCATCATCGGGCCACCCAATAACATGCGATAATTTTCAGTATTCAATCCTCCGCAATAATTCACAACCTCTCTCATGCTTGTGCCAATTGGCACCATCATATTCGCAGGTCGTTTTATCGCATTTCCTGTTATTGTTACTACTCGCTCAATGAGCGGTTTTCCTGTTTCAAACCATTGACTGAGTGCTGCTATTGAGCTCACATTACTTACCAATACTTCAACGTCTAAAGGAAGTTTTCCGCTAGGAACTTCTTTATTTAAAATAGCTGTAACCAGCATCTTTTCTGCTCCTTGAGGGTACTTTACCTCTAAAGGAACAACCTCAATCCAATCGGATTCATTTTCAAGTTTTTTATTGAGAATAGCAATGGCATCTGGCTTGTTTGATTCGATGCCGATGTATATTTTTTCAGCTTTTACAAAGTGATTAAGAATCTTTGCTCCATTTATTAAATCCTCTGGATATTCCGCCATAACACGATGGTCAGATGTCAAAAATGGCTCACATTCACAGCCATTTAAAATCATTATCTTACAACTTTTGTCCTCAGGTATTTTAAACTTCACATGAGCAGGGAATGCCGCTCCGCCTAAACCTACTAAACCACTCGATTGAACAGATTTAATAAACTCATCCAATTCCATGTTTCGATAGTCACCTGGATTTGATGAACTAAGTAACTGAGATGAATATGGATCCGTTTTAATTTTAATGGATTGAACCATTTTCCCAGTTAGAGTTTCTGCAAGTTCAATTGCCTGTACTTTACCATCAACTGGGCTATGAAGTGCCACAGAAACAAAACCTCCTGCATTTGCAATCATTTGTCCCCTTTTAACACTTTGTCCTTTTTTAACTAAAGGAACAGAGGGAGCACCAATATGCTGCCCCAAAGGCAAAATGTAATCCTCAACAAACGGCATTCTTTCAATAGCCAACTTGTCTGTAAAGCTCTTAAATTCTTCGGGATGAACTCCGTGTTTAAATGTCGCTATGTTAGAAAAACCACTCATTACATTCCGCTCATATCCAGTAATTTATCTTTTATTTTTCCTTTCAGTTCCAAAAGATAGTTTGCTTCCCATTCTGCTACTTTATCATTAACCTCTTTCTCAAACTTAACTCTTTTTAGTTCGTATTCTTTTTTCAGTTCTTCATTCACCTCAGATTTTAGTTTATCTGGGAATTCACTGTAAAGACCAGCCCATTCTCTTAAAGTTTTTAGATTTGCTAGGCTTATTTGACAAGCATCAATAATCGTTGGTCCAACTTTGTAATACTGAACTTCCCCTTCAACTCCTACACGCATAATTACAGGAACCTTACTCCCTCGTTCTTTGGAATTTAATTTGAGGTATTCACTAACTAAAACTGTATTCCCTGAATTTTCAATTGGCGTAAAATCTTTCTTATACCCATTTACCATATAGGCCCAATCTGCCCAAGTTAAAGGGTAATCTATTTTCTTAGAATTTCCATCTTCCTTAAATTCCAATTTCACGTGTTGGAAATCTTGTCCGATATCCTTTATCTCTGTCGAAAGTTTTGATGCTATTGATTCAGATGGATTCTCAGGTTCAAACGTCCATTGTAGAAATGCTCTAGAAGATTCTGCTAGAACGGATAATTGCATCCAATTTGATGGATGAATATCAAATAATTTAACATCGGGAGTAAGCACACTAACAATCGAATTCCCATTATAACTTAAGCTTCTAATCAACTTTTTGTAGAGATTCTCCCTATGATCTAGGGTAGCT
>JABDQY010000005.1 GCA_013042025.1 Bacteroidia bacterium | reverse complement strand
CTACATAATTTGTAGCAATTTCTTCATCACTTGTAGCAATAGTGCTCACCAACGAGCCTTTACCCATTTTAGCTAGTTCTATAGCCTCATCTATGCCGTGGTAAGGCATTATAGTACTTACAGGACCGAATGCTTCTACTGTATGTGAATCTGTTTTGGTGAACGGACTGTCATTTACCATTAAAATAGGAGACAGGAATGCCCCTTTGTTTTTATCTGCATCAACTACATCAAAATTGCTTAGATCTCCAAAAACGATCGGTGTATTCTTAGCGAGCAACTCTACGCGTTCTCTTACATCTTTTAGTTGATCTCTAGAAACAAGTGCACCCATTCTAACGCTCTCGTTTGCTGGATTGCCAATCGTCGTCTTTTGAAGGTTTTGTGAAAGAGCTATTTGAACATCTTCCAAGTATTTTTCTGGAACTATAACTCTTCTAACAGCAGTACATTTTTGTCCAGCCTTAGTGGTCATTTCCCTACGAACTTCTTTAACGAACAAGTTAAACGTTTCTGATCCAGGAACAGCATCTTCTCCTAATACAGCTGCATTTAAGCTATCAGCTTCCATATTGAAATGAACTGAATTCTCAGTTATTTGCGGCAAGTTTTTAAGCATTTGACCTGTACTTGCTGAGCCAGTAAAAGTTACCATGTCTTGAGAAGTTAATCCTTCTAAGATGCCAATTCCTTTACCGCAATCAAGCTGCAGGGCTCCTTCAGGTAAAATGTTTGAATCAATAATGTCCTTAACCATTGCTTGGGTAAGGTAAGATGTGATTTCAGATGGTTTAACAATTGCAGGTACGCCAGCTAGTAAATTTACAGAAACCTTCTCTAGCATTCCCCAGATAGGAAAGTTAAATGCATTGATATGGATAACAACACCTTGTTTAGGTGATAAGATATGCTGCCCAATAAAGGTACCATTCTTACTAATATTTGCTGTGTCTCCATCAACATAAAAACGTTGATTACCGAGCTGTCTTCTTAAACTAGCATAAGAAAATAACGTTCCGATACCTCCATCAATATCTACCCAACTGTCACTTTTTGTTGCACCCGATAAATAACTTATTGGGTAATATTTTTTCTTAATTCCATTGAGATATAATGCTAATTTTTTGAGCATGTAACCTCTTTCATAAAAAGTCATTTTTCGCAAAGCTGGGCCACCAACTTCACGTGCATAGGTATGCATTGCATGATAGTCTAAACCTTCACTTCCGGCAGTGCTTATTAAATCGCCGGTTATTGCATTGTATTGAGAGAAACCTTCACCACTGTGTGGAATCCATTTACCTTCTGCGAAGTTTTCTAATTTCATTTCAGCTAATTTTATATGCGGACAAAGTTAATAAAACTAAGCATAGGGAAATAGGCACATGTGATAGAATATCTGGAATATCTATTTAAGTATTTAGGTCTTAGAATTGAACTCCATCCTCAATTTAAAGCAACTTGTCTATTGAATTATTAATTGACTGTCTCAGAATTATATTTGCTGCTTCTTAATCGTATAAAAATGAAAAAAATAATCATACTCCTTGCAGGAATTATAGTATTAGATGCTTGCAGCAAGAACCAAACAGTTACAGAAAAACCAATAGCTTTTGATACAAGTTTTATTGATTCCACCCAAGATCCTTGCGATAACTTTTATAAGTATGCGATTGGAAGCTGGCAAGCAGAAAATCCAGTACCTGAAACAGAAAGCAGGTGGATGGCTTTTAATATTTTGTATGAAGAGAATAGACAAAAGCTAATCAAGATTATTGATGAGGTTTCCAATGATAAAAATGCAAAGAAAGGATCTGAAGAGCAAATGATTCGCGATTTCTATTCATCGGGAATGGACTCGGCTGCACGTGAGGCTAATGGACTTGAAGTTATTGAAGCTATCTTAAATGAGATTGAATTAGCAGAGCGGAAAGAGGATATTATTCACCTATTTGGTGAGTTGGCTCCAATGGGAATTAAAACCCCAGTAGGTTTATATATAGGGGCTAACAGTAAAAGCAGTAAAGAGAATATCGTCTATGCAAGTCAAGCAGGATTAAATCTACCCGACAGAGATTATTATCTAGAAGA
This sequence comes from Bacteroidia bacterium, assembly GCA_013042025.1. Classification (GTDB taxonomy): domain Bacteria; phylum Bacteroidota; class Bacteroidia; order NS11-12g; family UBA9320; genus UBA9320. The sequence goes on along the minus strand of JABDQY010000005.1, from coordinate 2,188 downwards.
TAAATTTGAAGAGGATAGAAAAAGCTATGTTAATCATATCAATACCATGTTTAAATTAGCTGGACTTGATGAAGTTCCGGGTGAAAACATATTGCAACTGGAGACACGATTAGCTGAAATAAGTTGGAGTAGACTAGAAAGAAGAGATCCAGTTAAAGCATACAATAAAAAGAATCTTGAGGACTGGGATAATTCCTTGTCCGAACTTGATATGGCTCAGATTTTTGAAACAAGAGGTTTTGGGAAGTTCGATAGCTTAATAGTTTCTCAACCTACATTTTTTGAGGCGTTTAATACCATGATGAAAAGCGAATCTATAGAAGATTGGAAGTCTTATCTGAAGTGGAATGCAATTTCATCTTTTTCTTCATATACCACTTATGCTTTAGAAAAGGAACATTTTAATTTTTATTCGACTAAGTTAAAAGGTACAGAAGTAATGAAGTCTAGAAGTGAGCGGGTATTTAATACTTTAAATGGCACGCTTGGTGAGCCATTGGGCAAGCTATTTGTTAAAGAGCATTTCTCTGAGGAAAGCAAAGTGTATATGTCTCGAATGATTGAGAACTTGCGAATGGCATACAAAGAAAGTATTGAAGACTTAACTTGGATGAGTGAAGAAACAAAGGCCAAAGCAATTAGAAAGTTGGAATCATTTACTTACAAAGTAGGATATCCAGATAAGTGGGAAGATTATAGCAAATTGGAAATAGTAGCAGATAATTACGCAGAAAACGTATTGAGTTCAAGAAAATTTGGCTATCAAGACATGTTAGACAAATTAGGAGAACCGGTTGACAAAGAAGAGTGGCACATGACACCACAAATGGTAAATGCATACTATAGTTCAAGTAACAATGAAATTGTTTTTCCAGCAGGAATACTACAGCCACCTTTCTTTCATAAGGATTTTGATCACGCTATAAATTATGGTGGAATTGGAGCTGTAATCGGACATGAGTTCTCTCATGGCTTTGATGATCAAGGAAGTAAATTTGATTGGGATGGAAACTTGAATGAATGGTGGACAGCTGAAGATCGAGCGAAATTTGAAGAATTGGCAAAGAAATTGGGAGAGCAATATGATACTTATTCTCCAATGGAAGGAATGAATGTAAACGGTCAAATGACGATGGGAGAGAACATTGCAGATTTGGGTGGAATTACCTTAGCATATGGAGCATTGCAAAAAGAATTTGATGGTAAAGAACCGGCTCCAATTGATGGATTTACATGGGAGCAACGATTTTTCTTAGGTTGGGCAAATGTGTGGAAAGGAAACATTAAGCCTGAGGAGATGAAGAATAGACTGAAGTCTGATGTGCATTCTCCTGCTGAATATCGCGTTATTGGGCCTTTGGTAAACTTTGAGCCTTATGAAAAAGCTTGGGGTACATGTGAAAACAAAGCAATGCATAAACCTGATACTGCTAAGATTAAAATTTGGTAGATAGTCCTTTCACTGAAGGTATTAAACCAAAAAAACCTCCTCTTTCCTATTAAGGAATGAGGAGGTTTTTTATTAAATGTCAATTTATTCTATTTCTTAGGAACCGAATCAAGTAGCTCTCTAAAATCAGCTTTAGAACTCGATTTAGTTCTACCCTCCAACGATATAACTTCTACATCAATATTCATATACTCTGCATGTGTTCTAAAATCATTGATTATCTCCTTGATATCTGGGTGAATATGTACCGATTCTGTTGCGTCAATAATCACTTTCCTATTTTTCGGTATTTGATTTAACGTTTCAAGAATACTGGCTTTGTGAATAAACGTCACATCTTCTGCTAGCTTAAAAACAAAGGTGTTTTTGTCTGGATCAAGGTCAACCAAATAGGGCTTCTTATAATTCAGGTATAATATTTCAAAGACGGCAACCACAAGTCCTATTGCAACTCCCCAAAGCAAGTCTTTAAATACAATAAATAATACTGTAATGATAAAAGGTATGAATTGATTTTTCCCTTCCTTCCACAGTGATTTGAATAAGCTTGGTTTTGCAAGTTTGTATCCCACCATTAATAGAATAGCAGCTAAACTTGCTCGTGGTATAAGGTTTAATACAGTAGGTAATAATGCAACAAACACCAATATAAATATACCATGCATAAATGCAGAAGCTTTGGTCTTACCACCACTCTGAACATTTGCAGAACTTCTAACAATTACTTGGGTTATCGGT